>JAJDAE010000033.1 GCA_029262035.1 Candidatus Zhuqueibacterota bacterium | reverse complement strand
AATACATTGGGGCTTAGATTTAAGAACCCCTGATGAAGTGCATTATCAAAAGTTAAAAATAGCAGCATAAAGTGGTAAATCCTTATTGTTTTTGCTCAAAATCATATAAAAAACTGTGAAGTTATTTTAGGACAAGACAGGAGCTTAAATATTACCATAGTATAGGATGAAATATTCTAAGATATGAATCTTCAGCATAGTGTTTTAAAAGGAAAAATTAGTCAGGTTCTGGCGCAGTGGAAAAGAATCATCTTTTTGCGTGGCGGCTCGAAGATCGTATTGGCCGCGTTGGTTATGCTCGGCATCGCAATTGCACTCGACAGTCTGCTGGAATTGCCTACAGCCGTCAGAATTACGTTGCTGGTTATTTTTGCGAGCGCACTTCTCACCATTATTTTTTTAGATATCATCCGGCCCCTGCAAAGAATTCCAACTGAAACGCAGCTTGCCCGTTACCTTGAAGAAAAGCATCCACATCTTGAAGATCGCCTGGTCACGGCCATTGAGCTGGGTGATACAAATAAAATTGGTGTGTCCGAAAAAATTCTCGAAAAGCTGCTGGAGGATACCCGTTTTCATGTGGAGCCTCTGAACTTAAAAAAATCAGTTCGAACCAGAGATGCATTTGCCTGGGGCGGCATTAGTTCTGCTGCTGTGATTTTTTTAATTGGGATGATGTTGTTTGATTTTAATTTTTTTAGTTTCAAAGTTAACCGATTTATCACTCCCTGGGATTACCCGACTATCAAACCAAAACCCGAGCTGGCAATCGAGCCGGGCAGCGTTCGGATTCCGAGAGGATCAGAGCAGGTCATTGCGGCCGAATTGACCGGGTTTTATGCTGAAGAAATCAGTCTGTATTTTTCAGAAAGCGATACCGGCTGGAAACGGGTTGAGATGAATGAAATGCCAAGTGGCCAGGAATACGCTTATAATTTTTTCGACCTGCAGGAGGATACAAAATATTACATTAAAGCCGATGAAAAGCTGTCGGAAGTTTATAGTATTTCACTTTATGATGCACCCAAAATTACCGATGTTGATTTGCTCTACCATTTTCCTGCCTATACAGGACTGAAGCCAAAGCGTGAAATTGGCGTGGGTGATATCTGGGCTCCTGAAGGTACAGTTGTAACCATTCAGGCCGTTGCCGATAAGCCGCTTAAATCGGCGCAAATTACTTTAACCGATGGCCGAAAACTTAAGACTTCAGTTTCTGAAGACTCAATCGTCGTCGCAAAACTTACAATCACCAAAGATACGGAATATAAAATTCTGATTACCGATTTTGATGAATTGGCCAACGAGCCACCGCCTGAGTACTATGTTCACGCAATCCGGGACAAACCGCCGGTTATTTCCCTTGAGTGGCCGGGGCGGGATGTAAAGGCATCCATGTTGGAAGAAGTTTCACTTAGCGTCAAAGTACAGGATGATTATGGTGTGCCCAATTTGAAACTGAAATATGCTGTGAACGGGCAGGATATTAAGGAGGCAAATTTACGCGCCTCTTCAACTAAAAACAGTGATGAATTTGGTGACAACAACCGTTCGTTTAATTCCGAACATCTATTTTACCTCGAAGATTTCAACGTGAAGCCCGGGGATTTTGTGAGTTACTTTGTAGAAGCACACGATTCAAAAATGAAAACGGGAGAGACCGTTAATTCAGATATATTTTTCATAGAAATTCGTCCTTTTGAAACGGAGTTTACCCGACCGCTTTCACAGGGGGGCGGTATGCCCGGTGCCGGGAACATGGGTGGTAAATTGTCGCAAACACAAAAACAGGTTTTAATTGCCACCTGGAAATCAGAACAAAAAGTAAAACAAGGCAAAGATGAAGATTTGAAAAATGATATAGATGTGCTGATAGAAAGCCAGGAAAACCTTCTCGAAATTGCCAACAACATTGTTTTTCAGATGAAGCAGCGTTCAATGTTTACCAAGAGCGATGATGCGGCGGTTATCGAATTTTATTCTGCCGCCGCGGATGCTATGCAAAAAGCTGCTGTTGAGTTGCAAAATGAGGCGCTGAAAGAAGCTCAAAAACCGCAAAATGAAGCACTGAAAAATTTGTTGCAGGCTGAAGCACAAATCCGGGAAGTGGAGATTCAGCAAGGGCAGGGTAGAGGCGGACAGAGTGAGAACGCTTCTCTTGATCAGCTTTCCCAGCTTTTTGATGATGAAATGGATAAATTGAAAAGCAAGTATGAAACTTTAAATGACGGGCCTTCTTCCCAAAATAAAGAAGTGGACGAAGCGCTTGATAAAATCAAAGATTTGGCAAAACGGCAAGGCGAGTTCAATCGGCGGATGCGTGAGTTGGAACGTGAACGGCTTTCTAATTTTGAGAAAAAACGCAGAATTGAGGAATTGCGCCGGGAGCAGGAACAGCTGCGCCGGGAGACTCAGGAGTTAGCCCGGAAGACGAGGGATATGCAGAAGTCGAATTCAAAATTGCCGCGTGAAGTCCAGCAGAATTTACAACAGGCTGCTTCGGAAATGAATAATGCATCACATAACTTGCAGAACCAAAATACCCGGCTCGCTAAAGCCAAAGGCCAACGCGCTTCCCGCCGACTCAATCAGCTTGAGAATTTTTTGCAGCATAATCAGAAAGAATCGCTGCGCCAGCAGGTGGGTGAAATCGAACAAAAATATCAGGATTTGCTGCAAGCACAAAAAGATCTAACCGAGGAGCTGGATGGGCTTTCCCGCGAAAAGGAAGTTGATGGGACACAATTGAAAAATACGCAGGTTAAGCAGAAAAAACTGCATGAAGACCTTGCTGCCACAAATGAGAGAATGGAATCTTTGTCTGAACGTGTGCGTAAATCCCGCAACGAAACATCCCAGGAAATAAAAAAAGCCAATGATGAAATTGTGCGTTCTGGTCTTGAGCAGAAAATGCAGACAGCTGAAAACCATCTTCAAAATGAAAAAATTGGTTCTGCGCTTGACGTTGAAAAAGATATTCAAACTAAACTTGAAAAGGCCAGCGGAAATTTGACGCAATTGCGCTCACGTTTTGCCGAAACAGCAACCGAAAAACTGGATCTGGCGCTGAATCAAACGCGACGCTTGCGGGAAGAAATTGAAACCCTGCAACAAGAACTTAAAGAATTGAATCGTCAGGATGAGGGCGAGGCGAAATCTGAGGACGGCACAGGAGAAGGCGAGGGTCGTTCCGGTGAACCTGGTCCAGGCGAAAACCGCAGCCAGGAAACGAGTCAGCGTGGGAAGCAAATTCAAAAGCTCAATGAGCAGCTTGCGGAAAGTATGAACGAACTTGATCGGATTGGGAATTCGGTGAGAATGGATTCCACATTAGCTCGAAATGCGAGGAGTTTGGGTGAAAATATGGGGGGTGTGCTTCGGACATTTTCGGGTAGCGTGCAGGAACGCATTAAATTAATTGAGAGTCAAGTATTGGTTCCGCTGGGTGACTTTGAGGCTGAGTTAGCCCAAAAGCTTGAGCTGCTCACAAACAAAGAAAAATTGTTTATCGCACGAGAGGATAAGATTCCAACCGGATATGAAGAGCTTGTGGAAAAATACTATGAAGCTTTATCGAGAACCGGCAAGGAATAGAGCATGGCGCGAAGAGCGTGGAGAGTTGGGTGATGAAGAGTCTGTTTAATTTTTAATTGATATCAAATTATGTTTGAATTTTTATTTAAATACAGCCCGATAGTTTTCAGCCAGGGCAAAATAGCGTTTAATTATCAGCCTTCCGTTCTGATTTTTGTTCTGGTGTTGCTGGCATTTTTGGGATGCTTGTGGATAGTTTACCGTAAAACTACTATTGAGGTGAGCAGTATTTTTAAAAGCAGCCTCATGGCGCTTAAGCTGCTTATAATTTTTTTATTGCTGTTTCTATTGCTGGAACCGATTGTGACGGTGTCCACAATTATGCCGCGTAAAAGCTCATTAATTCTGCTGGTTGATGATTCGAAAAGTATGTCCATCAAAGATGTTTCAAACAAGAGCCGGAAGGATTTTTCACAGAATTTGATGGGGAACGAAGATGAACCCGGCATTGTTGATAAGTTGAAGCAAAATTTTCGACTGCAAATATACAAATTTTCGGACGATGTAAGCCATTTGCAGAACCCTGCAGAGTTAGCTGCTGACGGTGATCTTACTGATCTAAGCGCAGGGCTAAGTTTCGCGGCTGATATCAGCAAGCAAACTGCGGTTTCCGGCGTGGTGGTTATAACAGACGGCGTGGATAATGGCTCCGGCGATCCACTCGCGGTGGCCGCCAGAATGAAAAATGGTCAATTGCCGCTTTTTATGATTGGGGTTGGAAGTGAAACGACAAAAGATATTGGCGTGGCGAAAGTTATAACCAATCGGTCGGTGATCGAAAATTCCGTAATCGAGCTTTCCGGGCTTATCAAAAATAAAAATCAAAAAGATCAACAAATCGAGCTTGAATTAAAGGAGCAAGGGCGGGTTATTAAAAAGCAAACTGTGCAGCTCAAAGGTTCGGCCACCCGGGTTGCGATGAGTTTTTCACCACAAAGAAACGGATTTGCACGCTATTCGCTTGAAGCCATTGCGAAAGAAAAAGAAGCCATCGAAGCGAACAATACACAAAGCTTTTTAATAGACAATCGAAAAAAGAAATCACGTGTTTTGTATATTGAAGGTTATCCGAGGACTGAGTTTAAGTTTATTAGGCGGGCTCTTTTTGGCGATGAAAGCATCCAGTTGGTTTCGCTTTTGCGTACAGGTCCGGATAAATTTTACCGTCAGGGTATCGATGATCAACAGGAATTGAAAGACGGGTTTCCTACAACGAAGGAAGAACTTTTTAAATATGATGCTGTTATTTTGGGCAGTATTGAACAAGATTTTTTTACAGATCAACAGCTTACAAATTTAGTTGATTTTGTCTCGATTCGTGGCGGTGGTTTATTAGTGATTGGCGGTTTGCATTCGTTTTCTCAGGGTGGTTATGCCGTTTCAGAGATTACCAAAATGCTGCCGACGGAGCTGATTAAGGCCGACTGGAAAACCCCGGTACATACGACCACATTACGGGATAAATACAAGCTTCTGCTCACCTCGGATGGTTACAATACACCGTTTATGCAATTGGCAAGTGTCGAGAGTGAGAATCATCAAGTGTGGGAGAATCTGGCAGATTTGGAAGGCTATAATCCACTGGGTCGGGCAAAGCCGGGCGCATCGGTGTTGGCAGTTCATCCGTTGAGCGAACCCCTTAATCCGAAAATTATTCTTGCTCATCAACGTTTTGGGCGCGGCAGAACCATGGTTTTTGCGACCTCGAGTTCGTGGCATTGGCAAATGGGCATGCCACATGAAAACACCAGTCATGAACGATTCTGGCGCCAAATTATGCGCTACCTTGCACTTGAATCACCACAGCCGGTTACCGGTGGTGCGGATAAAGAAATATATGTGCCGAATGAGCAGGTCAAGCTGCATATGGAAGTTAGGGACAGCGCGTTTATTCACATCCGAGATGCCACGGTGAGCGTACGGGTTAAGACCCCCCGCGGACAAACAAGGAATATCCCTTTTACCTGGTCTTCGGGAAGTACTGTTGAGTTTTCCGGAGAATTTAAGCCGAAAACAGAGGGGATGCATCAGGTGACTTTTAGCGCTTATAATGCAAAGGGTGAATTTATCGGTAAAACAGAAACAGCTTTTTTTGTAGAGGAATCCAGCGCCGAGTTTGCCAATGCTCACCTTCAGTCTTCGTTTTTGAAACGAATGGCAGATATTAGCGGGGGAAAATATTTTCATCAAACCGAGGCCGAGAATCTGCCTGATGAAATTTCAGTAATGCAGAGCAATTATTCAAAATTGGTTGAATACGATTTGTGGGATATGCCGGCTTTCTTTTTATTGGTTGTCGTTTTGCTTGCAATTGAATGGTACATTAGAAGGAGCCGGGGGCTTTCGTAGAGAGTTGAGCGTTGAGAGAAGAGAGAGGAGATGTCGCTCTTTCATTACTTTTAGGAAATCATAGAGATGAAACCTGTTTACTTAATATTATTGATTTTTATAAATACAGTATCTGCAAAACCGCTGGATGATTTTGGCGATCGCTATGCGCTTATTATTGCCGGTGCCGGTGGCGAAGAAGGCTTTACAAAAAAGTATTTTGAGTTAACCCGTGATTTACGGGGCATTTTGCTGAATGATTTGCAATACAGCCCGGAAAATATGATTTCTCTTTTTGAGAATACTGATTATGATTCTACACTGCAGGTCGATGGTATTGCAAATTCGGATGGCATTCGCAACGCGTTCCGGCAATTGGGCGATAAAATGAAATCCGAAGATCAGTTGTTTGTTTTTCTGGTAGGGCATGGTTCTTTTGATGGCAAATGGGGGAAGTTCAACATTGTTGGTCCGGATTTAAAAGATATTGAATATGGCGAGTTGTTAGCCAAATTGCCAACAAAGCAGGTTGTGTTTGTAAACACTTCCAGCGCCAGCGGACCGTTTATTAAAAAATTAAGCGGCGAAGGGAAAGTGATCATCACAGCTACCAAAAGCGGACAGGAACATTTCGAAACTAATTTCGCTGATTTTTTTCTGGAAGCGCTGCGTGCGAAACAGTCTGACATAAATAAAGACAAACGTGTGAGTGTAAAAGAGGCTTTTGAATTTGCCCGTGCCAGTCAGGATAATTGGTTTGAAGAAAATAAAAAGCTGCGGGCAGAGCATCCACTGCTTGATGACAATGGTGATGGTAAAGGCAGTCAGCGTTTCGAGAAAAGCGGGGACGGGACATTTGCATGCAGTTTTTACTTTGGCCCGATCTCCGAACAATTGCAGGAAACCGCTGCTCGTGTGCGCTTGGGTGAGGCTACTGAACTCGATAAATTACGACTTGAAAAAATAAGATTACAGAATGAAATTACTATTCTAAAAAATCAAAAAGGCCGCGTGGCTCCCGACAAATATTTTGAAAAACTGGAAGTATTGCTGATACGTTTGGCAACGGTTAATCAGCAGATTAAGGCAGAGAAAACAGGTGGAGAGTAAAGAGTTACGCCTGCCCCGTGGTTTCTTGCATCAAATTGTTAACTGTCTCTACTAATATATCTAATTTCAAAGGTTTTGTTAATACCTCGTTGGCGCCAAACTTTTGAGCGTACCCCAGAAAGTCTCTGCGGATAATGTAACCGCCGCCGGTAATTGCAATAATTTTCAAATCAGGGTTATCTTTTCTTAGTTCAAGAATAGTTGCAAGACCTTCTTTTTTTGGCATAATAATATCGGTTATTACCATGTCGGTATTTTCTTTCTTAAAAGTCTCAAGCCCTGTAATCCCATTGTCTGCTTCAAATACTTCGTACCCTTCTTTTTCCAACAGTTCACGAAACAGATTACGAATGTCTTTTTCATCGTCGATAATCAGTATTTTACTCATGGGTTCTGTCCGTTTTTTTTGAGATCGCTCTAAAATCTCCTTCAATTATTTTTATGACTTTTCCCGGCAATTGTAAAGTGGGTGGTGAAATAACGGAAGTATTTTTAAAGTGTGTGAAACTAAAAAGTATTCCTATCCCTGCACCAGCCAGCAAAGTCATGAAAAAAATCAGGATATCTTGTGATGATTTTTTCAGATTTGATCGGTCAAGTTCGGTATATTTTATTCCGGTTAATAGCGCCCTTAATTTTTGCTGAAGGGTCATTTTCTTTCGCCGGATTTCTTGTATGATCCGGGCTAAGTTTTCGGCGTTTTGAGCATCAAACAAGCCATTTTCCAAGAGAAGGTTTTCTTTGAAATATTCGACTTCTTGTTCAGAAGTTTGCAACTGTGCATTTAAAAGCTCCAGATGCCTTCCTGGCTCAAATTTGTTTGATATTGTGCTTTTTATTTCAGCATGAAATCGGTGTTGTAATTCCAAATCATACAAAAGGAATTGGTTAACATTTTTAGTGTCAAAGTTTTCTTGTTTTGAAGTCCTGATTTTATTGAGACATGCCTGCAAATAACGGTCAAACGAACTGTTTAAGTCGAGGCGTTGAATCGTTATTTCAGTAATTAATCTGCGAATTTCTTCTTTGTCGGAGACTAAGTTGCCCACATCAAATTGGGTGGTTATTTTTTGTTCATTAACCAAACCAATACAGGCTAAACTAGCTAAAATTAGAAATATGCCGGATAAGGTTAATACAAAATGCCGATGCAGCTTTTTTTGCATATTCTTGCTATCAAGTTAAGATGCAACCCGAGCTTTTAAATTTCTTTTTCCAATACGACTGTTACTTTTGAAAACTCTTCTTCTAAATTAGTGAGCAGTTCTGAAGCGCCGGTTAAATTGTCCTTTTTGCCGAATTTTTCCAATTCATAAGAAATTTTCTGCATCCGTACTGCACCAATGTTGCCGCTTGAGCCTTTTAAGCAATGTGCTGCACTTGCCACTTTTTCAATGTCCTGGGAATTTACGGCTTCAGACAGTTCTTTTATGCTTACCCCTGCTGTCTCAATGTATCCTTGAATTATATCTACAAAAAAATCAGGATCATCGTCATCTACCAGTTCTTTTAATTGATCAATTGTCTGCATGTCTAATATAGATTCATCTGACATTAGATAACTCCTTTAGTGTTTGGCGACAAATGTGTTTGTTGCTTGAGATCATAAATCTCCCTGTTAGAATATCTATTTCAACCCTTTTATTATCGGCAATTTAGCCTGAGTCTTGAAGTTTGGATACTTTATCGAAAATATTTAGGACAAAGGACAATGGGTAAAAACGGTATTGTCCATACCGTGTTTAAAAAGGAGTGATGCACCCGGAAAGACAGGTTTTTTAAGAAGGTAGATTGTGATGATTTCTAACTACGTAAGCTCTATTGCCAAGATTGACATATCATCCACGACTTTATTGTGCGACCAATTGTGTACTTTTTCAATGGTAGATTCAAGGCAGGATTTCAGATGTTGATTTTGCAGACTTTCAAATGTTTCGATAAGCCGGTCATGACCAAATTGCTCATTTTCTGGATCCATTGCTTCGTTGATGCCATCGGAATAGAAGTATAAGCGGTCGCCTGGCTGCAGTTGAACGGACAGCTCCTTATACTTAGCATCGGGCAAAAAACCTATTGGCAGTCCGGCATCTTGAAAGGCAATGTGGGTATTGTCTTTTCTGAACAAAATAAAATTTGGATGGCCTGCTGAGATAAAGGTGTATTTTGATGTTTCGAGATCCAAAACACCGTAAATTAAGGTGAAATATTGTCCGGATTCATCTTCCATTAAAAATTGATTGTTTAGTTTTTCTGCCACTTCCGCAGGCGGCGAGATATTGAAAGCGCCATTTCCCGACACCTTTTTTCTTAAAATGGAAGACTCATTCGTCAGCGGTGATAGGATTCTGCTCAATGTAACTGAAAGTAAAGCAGCGCCAACGCCGTGGCCGCTGACGTCGAGCAGGTAAAAGCCAAGATGGGTTTCATCTAACTTAAATACATTTAAAATATCACCGGCTAACTCATCGCAGGCTTTTAAAAACCATTCTATATTTACATTTTCGATTTGCGGTAAATCGTGAGGCAACAGGCTTGTTTGGATTTCGGCTGCGAGATCCAGATCCTTTTTCATGCGCACATTAATGTTGGCCAGACTTTGATTTACTTCGCTCAATTTCGCATTCTTAGAGGCTAGACTTTTTTCCAGCTCTATTATTCTTTGCCCTGCCCGTAATCGGGCTAATAGTTCACCACGGTTAAAGGGTTTGGTTAAATAGTCATCAGCCCCTGTTTCTATACCTTTAATAATATCGTCTTTATCTGTTTTCGCAGTGAGTAGCAGAATGAAAATATAATGGTCGTATGTATTTTCACGAATCTTTTTTATGACCTCAAGACCATCCATCTTTGGCATCATCCAGTCCAAAAGCGCAATGTTCGGTGACTCAGCTTGGATGATATTCCAGGCTTCTAAACCATCCACAGCTGTTAAAACTTCATAGTCCAGCTGTTTTAAGGTTTTTGCAAGAACCTTTCTCGATATTAGGTCGTCTTCAGCTATCAGTATTTTCATTTTGCTTTTTGGGTAGAAATTTTTCAATGGTAATGCGGCTGCCGGATTCATTAAAAAATATATTGTCACTTAAATTTTTTATTAACATTAAGCCCATCCCAAAAGGTTTGCCGGTTGCATCACTTCCTATTACATTCACCGGATAGCCTTGCCCTTCATCCTCAATACTGATACTGATTTTTCTCGAATTAATACATAATTTGATTTTTACAACTCTCTTTGCATAAGTTGGGTTTTGAAGTCTTTCTTTTTTTGTAATGTCAAATCGAGTTTCACCGGATGTTCCTATGAACTCTTCTTTCCAATCGGATACCAGCTCGAGGTTGCCGTGCTCATGGGCATTTAACATTGATTCTTCAACAGTCAAGGTGAAGTTTAATAGATCCTTGTTGGAAATTTGGGAATAAATTTGAAGCGTATTTTTTAAAATTGCCTGTACTTTATGTACCTCAAGGTCTTGCGATGGTATTTCGAAGTTAAGTTCTAAATTATTTATCAAGTGTCTGTTATTTATGATTTGAGCGCGGTTTTGAAATAGCTCTTCGACCTGAATAATAACGCTTTCCAACTGCATCATTTCAAAAGGTTTTACCAGGTAGTCACTTGCACCTTTGCGTAATGCTTCAATTATGGTTTCATCTTTGGAGTAATCAGACATTAATACAACGGGTAGTTTTGGATTTATTGCCTTGGAGTTTTGCAGTACTTCCAACCCGTCAATATCCTGCATATGCATATCGCAAATTAACATATTCAGGTCGTCTCTTTGATCTATTACTTGCAGAGCCTCTTCACCATCGCAGGCAAGTATGCACTCATAGCCTAACTTTTCAACCATCTGTTTTAAGGAAAGCCTTATTGGTGGTTGGTCATCAACAACCAGGATTTTCATTTTGCTGTCCATCAGGTTTAGTTGATTATTCCGCGAGCAATAAAGAAAGGAATTACGATGTAAAGTAGTGTATCCCTAATTAGATAGTAGAGAAAGATTATTAAAAATATTTTCCAGCCTTTTTGTTTTATAAGCTGTTTAAAACCCTGATTTTTGGTGATAATAATACTATCAATTATATAGACTTTGTAAAATCGGAATACTAAATTTCCTTTTAGGCGAGTAATCAATTCTGATTTCGTTAGAGTCTGCATGTTGGTTTCCTATTTCTACTTTTAGAATTTTAACGACTATTCTTTTTTCCAGAAATGCTGTAATTTCTTTTTAGCATAAAAGACTGTTCCAGTCGTTGGGACGGTTTCAAAGTCATCGCTTATGTTATAGGTGGTCTCAGAGCCGCCGAGCGCGAGCAGACCATCGTTTGTCAGTGCGCTGTGTATATGGTTTAAAATCTTACGTTTGGTTTCAACGTCGAAATAAATCAAAACATTTCTGCAAAATACCAAATCAAAAGTGCCAAGATATCTGGGATCCTTTTGCAATAAATGCTCTTTAAACGTCACACGGTCCCGGATTTCGGATTTTATTTTCCAGACGTCGCCAACCTGCGTGAAGTATTTCATCAGTGACCTGATCGGCATACCACGGCTGACTTCGAGCTGGGAGTAGATACCTTCTCTGGCCTGTTCCAGGACTTGCGTGGATATATCCGTCGCAACTATTCTAATGGTCCAATCATTAAACAACCCGGATTCCAAAATTTTAATAGCAATGCTATAGGGCTCCTGACCGGTTGAGCAAGCCGCCGACCAAATTTGCAAAATTTGTGCGTTTTTGTTTTTCTTTATTTTTGGTAAAACATCATTGGAAAGTGCGTTCCACGGTTTTGCATCTCTAAACCAGGAGGTTTCATTGGTTGTAAGTGCGTCTAATACGAGCGTTTCTAATTGTGAGGTATTGTTAGCCAGGCTATTGCAAACCTCCTCAATACCAGATAAACCCGCAATGCGGGCGACTGTTTTTAAGCGACTTTCAATTAAATATCTCTTGGTTTCTCCCAGCACAATTCCGCTTCTTTGATAGATGAAGCTCGATATAAATTGCAGATGATAATCCGAAAGTGGTTTTTCGTCTTTTCTGATGGTTTTAGGTTTTATATCCATGAACAGTATCTAACTTAAATTATAAATTTTTTGATTGATTCATACATTTTATCCAGAGGGGAAACCAGGTTTGCGAGGTTGTTTTCGATAACAAATCTTGGCATACCCCAAACAACACTGCTGGTTTCATCCTGAGCTACAATCGGTGCGCCGGTGGCACGTAGCACTTCAGTGCCTTTTAGGCCGTCTTTGCCCATGCCGGTCATAACCACGCCAACTGCTTTTTTATTGTAAACTTCCGCTACAGAGCGGAATAAAACGTCTGCGGCCGGCCGGCAATAGTTTTCCTGCGGGCCTTTGTGGGTTCGTATTTTTTTAACCCCGGCGTCATTCCAAACTTCCATGTGAAAGCCTCCGGGCGCAATGTATGCATGAGCCGGTAAAATAGTCTCGCCATCTACCGCCTCTGTTACCGGTATTTTGCTCTCTCTTGAAATTTGTTCCGCAAGTTTCCGGGTAAAAATTGCAGGCATGTGCTGTACAATAAGCAGAGTTTGCTTAAGCGTTGATGGTATTTGTGAAAAAAAGTTCATCAAACTTGTGGGGCCGCCTGTGCTAATGCCAATTGCGATCACATCTCTTGGCGCCATAACCGGCATTTGTGTGGTTTGAGGCGCACGGTTGACTGGTTTAACTTTCTGTCTTACACCAAAGCGCTTCACTGTTTTGGATAACTCCAGGATGTTAGGCAGAAGCTCTTCACGAATTAGCTCCATATTTTTTTCCAGAGAACCTGAAGTTGAAGGTTTTGTCACGAAATCAACGGCACCAAGGTCCAAGGCTTTAAGCGTTAGTTCTGCCCCCTTTTCCGTATGATGGCTGAAGATGATGGTTTTAATTTGGTCGTGCTTGTCTTTTAGGTGCTGCAATGTTGTCAGGCCGTCCATTTGCGGCATTTCCATATCGAGCGTAATCAAGTCCGGGTTAACCCCGGGAATTTTGTCTAAAGCAATTTTGCCATTTGGCGCCGTTGCCACGACTTCGATATCCGGATGACCGGCTAAAACATCGGATATTACTTTGCGGTACAGGGCAGAATCATCCACCACCATCACGCGCATGGCGTCTCTCATTCTATCATCCCAGTTAAAAGTGTGCGGCCGTTGCTACATTATCGCGTTTATCTTTTCTATCACAATTTCCGGTGTGAATGGTTTCATGATGTACTCATCCGCACCGGCATCCATTGCCTTTAGAATGTTTGCCATTTTATTGAGACTGGTAAGCATTACAACCTTAGTGTTCGGCGCCACATTATCTTCTTTTATTTTTGTAAGAAATGTCAGGCCGTCCATTTCGGGCATTTCCCAATCCAGCAGAATAAGATCGTAGTCTTTTTCATCTGTCAACCGGTCTATTGCCACCACCCCATTTTCCGCCTCCTCCACTTGATGACCGTTTTCTTCCAGAATATTACGAACCATGGTTCGGACAGTTAATGCGTCGTCAACGGTTAATATTTTCATTTAACGTGTTTCCTATTTTTTCTAAAGTGTCGCAATATAAAGCTCTTTAATCCGATTAATCCTAAATTTCAAAATGACTGAAATTTAAAGTGCCTAAAATAGGTTCACTGAAAATAGTAAACACTATGCTCAGCTTTAGAATTTTTATACATTTTAGGCACTTAGCATTTTAGTTTAATTTAGGTATTACTTATTAATTAAGTTGTTTAACCAGTTCCTGAAGTTCATTGGCAAGATCCGTCAGACCTTCAGCGCGATCTTTACTGGCATTGGCGCCTTCTGCTGTATTGGAGGCTGCACGAGAAACCTGTTCGATATTTTCCACAATGGAATCTGCGCCGGTGGCCGCATCAACGACATTACGAGATATTTCATTTGCAGTGGCAGCCTGCTCTTCAACCGCAGAAGCAATTGTGTTGGCAATTTCATTGATCTTGTTAATGATGTCACCTACAGATTGAATGGAGTCAACCGAACTGCTGCTGTCGGACTGAATTTGCTCAATTTTCTGTGTAATATCTTCCGTGGCTTTGGCTGTTTCTTTGGCCAACTCTTTTACTTCGTTGGCAACAACTGCAAAGCCTTTACCGGCTTCACCTGCTCTTGCCGCTTCGATGGTGGCATTTAAAGCCAGTAAATTAGTTTGTTCCGCGATGGAGGTAATTACTTTGATTACCTTGCTGATTTCCTGAGAACTCGCACCCAATTGAGAAATGATTTTGTTGGCATCGCCCGCTACTTCAACGGCTTCATCCGCAACTTTGGCGGCTTCAGCAGCGCGGTCGGAAACTTCTTTGATGGTTGTGTTCATTTCTTCAATGGCGGTGGCAACGCTGCCAATATTGCGGCTTACTTCTTCGGATGCACTGGAAACATTGTTAGATTGTGCAGAAGTTTCTTCGGCATTTCCGGCCATTTGGTTGGCTGTGGCTACCAACTCATTTGCAGAAGAGTTCAGTCTGTTGGCTGCATCTTCGGTGGAATTTTGTACGGCCAAACTATTTGTAATATTTGCCCATTCCAAAGTGTTACCGATATAATTGCCTTTTGCATTAAGCATGGCAGAGACACTCAATTGAAAGGATAAATCGCCTACTTTGATTTTGGCAGAATAAGGTAAATTTTTTGGATCGGCCAATAATTTACGCTGGTGTTCCGGCTTTTTGTGAAAAGCGTCAATATTAGCGCCAATCAGTTTGTTGAAGTCAAACCCGGGGAAAGAACTTCTAAACATCTCGAGATTTTTTTGAACCATAGTCACTGTAGCCGGATTGGCGTAGGTTATGTTAAAATCACGGTCAATCATCATCATAGCCGTTGCAGAACCTTCGATGGCTGACCTCAGACGTGCAGCTTCGAGTTCCTGTACGCGCAGGTTAGTCACATCGTGCCACTCCAGGTTGTTGCCAATGTAATCGCCTTTAACATTGCGCATAGCAGAAACATTCATCCTGAATGTCATGTGGCCGATTTGGATGTCTGCCTGATACGGTAGGTTGTTGGGATCACCGAGCAACTTGCGCTGATGGTCAGGGTTTTTGTGAAAAATATCTATGCAGGTGCCAATCAGGTTATCCAGATCGAAACCTCTGAATGTTTTCTTAAAGACTTCTATGTTGGCTTTCACCATATTTACAGTAGCCGGGTTGGCGTAAGTTATAACAAGATCACGGTCAACCTGCATGGATGCAGTTGCAGAACCATCAACGGTGGACTGCAAGCGCGCGGCTGCAAGTTCCTGTGCCCGCAGGTTGGTGGCGTCCTGCCATTCCAGGTTGTTGCCAATGTATTCTCCTTTATTGTCGCGCATGGTAGAAACATTCAGTCTGAATGTCATGTGGCCTATATGGATGTCTGTTTTATAAGGCAAGTTGTTCGGATCTTTAAGCAGTTTACGCTGGTGCGCCGGGTTTTTATGGAATATGTCAATGCATGTTCCAATTAAGCTATCCAAATCAAATCCTTTGAAGGCAGTTTTAAAAACATCGAGATTAGCCTTCACCATTTCTACAGTAGCCGGATTGGCGTAAGTGATAATAAAATCGCGGTCAATCTGCATGTTTGCTGTGGCCGAACCTTCGAGGGCGGATTTTAACCGGGCGGCTTCTTGGGCTTCTACTTCGAGTTCTTTTATTCTTTTTAGATATTTGTTTTTTTCTGTATTATTTAATGTTGGTGTTTTGGTAACACTCATGGTTTGTTCCCCGATTGTTTTTTGTGATGTTGACTTTTTCTCTGATTTATTTTTCGAAGCCAGCATGCTTAGATCTGAGTAAGAATCCAACATGATGGAAGATACTTTGTTTAAGGCATTCCGCCAGGCAGTTTCTATTTCATCTGTCCAGGCGTCGCCGGCAAATTCGTGCATGACAACAAGAAGTGTTTCAACTACGACTTCGTAGTGCGCTTCAATAACACCGTAACTCTGATGTCTCGCGCCCATTGCTCTTAAGGCGGGGAGTAGTTTTTCGGGTTTACGTAAATTTTCTACGACTAAAACCAACGAGTTTAATAGTTTTTTCTGCTGTTCTTTTGGGTTTGTTTTGGCGAACATTGGTTTTACTTCGGGATGGTTTGCGAACATGACTTCGTAAAATCTTGCCACGAGTTGCTGCCCCTTTGGCGCCAGCATCGCAAAGGTTTTTTCGAGCAGGTCAATATTTAATTCATCTGATTTGGTGGGTGACTTCTTCTTTGTAGCCATCTAAAGTTCCTCCATGAAAGTATGGTAAGTTACGTCAATACAAGATTTGTTGTGCCGGAGCCTGCTTTTACAGCCTGCTGGTTACGGGTTAATTGCATCAAACTTTTGTCCACGTTTTCTCAAGATCGGTACGTGCTCAATAATAGAGTTCAATTTATTCATTACTTGTGTAAAAGTTTTTTCCGATACAGTTAATTTTTAATTCTTATTTATTTCTAATAATGTGTCTACATCGAGAATCATCAATAATTGACCATCTAATTTGCAGACACCATTAAGGTATTCACCTTTTATGCTTTTTATGGTTGGCGGGGTCGGCTCCATTACATTTTTCTTGATGTCCAGTACATCGCCAATTTCGTCCACCATCAGGCTTACTACGCCATCGTTGCTATTAACAACAAGGTTCATGCTTTCGTCGGTGGCAGATTCTTCCCTTTCCATGAGGCGGATACCGAGATCGATAGCTGTTACTATTTGACCGCGCAGATTTATCAATCCGGAAACATAGTTGGGCGCCAATGGCACCGGCGTCATTTCCTGGTGCTTTAGTATCTCTTGGACCCGCAAAACCTCAATGCCAAAGAATTCATTTCCTAATCGAAAGGTTGCATATTGCACAGTATCTTGTGATGAGGTTTGGGAGTCCGTGAAGCTGTTGTCTGTATTCATGTATGCCTCTACTAAAATTTGTGTTATTGCAACTTTTGCTTAATGATGTTTTCAAGAGATTTTAATAGTTCTGCGCGGTCAAGCTTTTTCAGATACAAGTCAACCCCTGCTTGCTGACCCCGTTCCCGATCTTCTGCGCCGCCAAGGCTTGATACGGCAACGACGGGCATGTCTTTAAAGGTCTTGTTCGCCCGAATATTACGGGTTAACTCCAAGCCATCCATTTGCGGCATTTCAATATCTGTGACCACGAGGTCAATTTCATGAGCAGTCATTCTTTCCAGCGCTTCATCACCGTTGTTGGCTTCAATGACATGGTAGCCCTCGGACTCGAGATATGAGCGTTCAATAGCACGAATAAACGGTGAATCATCAACCACCAGAATATTCGAAATGGTACCTGCCTGCTCTTGTACCATGACTTGTGCTTTTCTATCAAACCATTCCGGATATTCCTTGGCTATCAGGGTGAAGGCATCGATAATCAGCGTAATTTTATCATCGAGGATGGTAGAACCAAGCAGCGCCTCCTGTGGCAATGACGCTGTATCGATATCAGTACCTGTTTCCACGATATCAATGATTTCCCTGACGACAAAACCGATTTCATTATTTTCAACTGAAAAGACAATAATAGATATTTTTTCAGATGGTTCGGGTGGTTTAATATCTATGAAATTTTCAATCCGGAGCAGCGGCAGTATTCGGCCACGATATTTGATGACTTCCCGGTTGCCCGTGGTTTGAATTTTTGATGCCTCAAAAGTTTCAAGCCTGGAAACCAGAGAAAGTGGGATGCCAAATTGTTCTTCTGCATTGATAGAGAAAAGCAGTAATGTTTGTTTGTTTCTGTTCGTTTTTAAATCATCATCTGTGTTGTTCTTTGATTTTTGATTGTGTTCTTCCATTATAATCCGCGCTGTATCGGCAAGGCCGACAACATCCAGAATCAGCGCTGCTTTGCCATCGCCCATAACAGTGGCGCCGGCAAAAGAAGAAATAGTTTTTAAATGTTTATTCAGCGGTTTAACCACAATTTCTTCAGTGTCGTGAATGCGGTCGACGATCAAGCCGAATTGAGTTTCTCCGGCAGCCAGAACAACGATACTCAGACTCTCCTCGTTTTCTTGTTCTTTGTGAAGTTCCAGAACCTTGTTGAGCCGAACTATTGGCAGTAGTTTACCGCGTAACCGATAAATTTCTGCATTGCCGATTCGTTCGATGTTTTTGATGTTTTCGCCTTCCAGCCGCACAAGTTCCAAGAGGTTTATTTGTGGGATAGCAAAGCGCTGTTCACCCGTTGTTACAACCAATGCAGGTATTATAGCCAGCGTCAGTGGAATTTTTATTTTAATGGTAGTGCCCTGGTTGATTGCACTTAAAATTTCAACGCTGCCACCAATTTTTTCGATGTTGGTTTTCACAACATCCATTCCAACGCCGCGGCCGGAAATATTGGTGATTTTGGCTGCGGTTGAAAAACCTGCCTTAAAAATTAAATTCATGGTGTCACGGTCGCTTAACGCTTCCGCCTGCTGTGCAGTCAAAACGCCTTTTTCAATAGCTTTGTTTTTGATTTTATTCGGATCAATACCTGAACCATCGTCCGTGATTTCCAGATTAACCTGCCCGCCTTCGTGGTAGGCACGCAAAGTGAGCGTGCCTCGGGCGTCTTTGCCTTTGCTCACCCGGGTTGGTTCGTCCTCAATGCCATGGTCTATTGCATTTCTTACCAAATGAGTGAGGGGATCGCGAATACCTTCAATAATTGTTTTGTCGAGTTCGGTTTCGGCGCCGACCAGCTTCAAAGTTACTTTTTTATTAATGGCTTGTGTAACGTCTCTTACTACTCTGGGAAACCGGTTAAACACATTTGAAATTGGCTGCATCCGCGTTTTCATAACGCTTTCCTGCAATTCGCTGGTACAAAGGTTTAACCGTTGACTGGCTGCATGAAAATTTGCATTTTCAACCTGCGGTACAAACTGCATGATTTGATTGCGGGACAAAACCAATTCTCCCACTGTATTCATAAGATTGTCTAGCAAAGATACATCAACGCGTATGGTTGAATCTGACTTAGTCTTGCTGCCGGTTGCCTCAGTTGGTGCGTTGTCTTCAGCAGCTTGGGTTTGAGCCGGCTCGGGCTCTGTCTCTTGCGGAGGTTCATTGCTTTCCGCAGTCTCTGTAATATTCTCAGGGAAAAGCCCCCAACTGCCGTCATCCGCCTTGATTTCATCACCGACTTCCGGACTGGGTTCTGCTTTTACTTTAGATTTTGTTTCTGCTTTAGATTTTGTTTTTGCTTTTGAAGTTGCTTTTTTTGCTTTAGTTTTTTCGCTGCCGGGCGGTATAATTTCTTTAACTTTTGCCTGGTCGCTGCCAGTCTCCTCAATCGCTGCGTTCAATACTTTTAGTTGATCGAGGGAGTCCAGAAGAAAGGTAATGACTTCCGAATTGATGGTGCGTTTGCCGTCCCGGATTTGGGTCAGAATCTCTTCGGTAATGTGAGCTATTTTTTCGAATCGGGGCATGCCGACAACTCCGGCATTCCCTTTTAAAGTATGGAAAGCCCGGAAGATATCGTTTAAAAGGTCTGTGTTGTCCGGTTCATGTTCCCAAACCACTATATTTTGGTCGAGTAACTCTACAATTTCTTTACTCTCGGTTAAAAATATTTGTATAAGTTCTTCCCGTTGACCCATTGCCTTCACCTTCGATTTTAGTTTGCCAATTTTTTAACGACAGTTACCAGTTGCTCAGGTTGAAATGGTTTTACTAACCAGCCTGCTGCACCTGCTGCCTTGCCTTCTTGTTTTCTTACTTCCTGAGTTTCTGTGGTTAGAATCAGAACCGGTATAGATTTGAAACTCCCTGACTTTACTGACTTAGTAAAGGTAATCCCGTCCATGTTAGGCATGTTAACATCAGAAATTATCATACTTACACCCTCGCCGCTGCTTGTAATACCATTTAGTTTAGTTAAGCCATCTGCTCCGTCCACAGCTGAGGCTACATTGTAACCAGCCTGTTTTAAGACATATTCTACCGAGGATCTTATGGTTAAAGAATCATCAACTACGAGTATATATTTTTTCATATTGCAGCCTTGCTTTTATGAGTGAACTTCTTTTATAGTCAGCATTTTGTCCAGGTTAATGGAAGTGAACATTGCGTACAAATTCTCATGAATCCCGTTTATAACTAAATCTCTACCCTGGCTTTTTAAGCGACGGAAAAGAACGATTATTTTGCCAATTCCGGTACTTGTAATAATAGGTACCATCGTTAAGTCCAATAGCACGTTTGTTGCCGAAGATGAATAAAGGTTCTCAAAATTTTCTTTGAGAGAGTCGCCATCTGTTTCTGTGATGGGTCCTGTGATTTTTGCGGTTACCGAGTTTTCGGCATTTGAGATTACAACATTCATGATATTTACTCCTTGAATTTAAAAAAGTACCAAGTCCCCGGAAAGCTCATTTGATACATCAACAAATGTGATTTGATTTTCTTTATTATCGGACTCATCAATAAATTTATTAGCAATTTCTAGAAATTCTTGAAAGCGAATATAATTTGTCTCTTTATCAAAAATAGTTGGGTTATTTTGTTGTCCCAACTGATAAAACATATTTGCTTTTTGGATCACGAGGTCGAAATGAGAACCGACAGTGTCTGATGTGCTAACAATTTCACGGATGTTTTCTACACCTTTTATAGAGCCATCCAGCAATTTAAATAAATCTGTAGATTCTTTCCCAACTGTTTTAACGGCATCATTAATATTAAATCGAATCGTTTTTAACTTGTTAATAGAGAGGTTCACCATATCACTAATTTCAAACAAGCTTTTTTCTTGATTTTCAATGTTTTCATTTAAAAGGTCAAGATTTGAAATAATGTCAGCATTTATTTTTTCTAAATGGCTTCTCAATATCAGAATGTGTTCGTCGATGTTTTCGGTTAATTTTTCAAACATTTCACTGGAAGCGGTCATGTTTTCAGAAAGTATAGACTCTTTGGCAATTTCAATTCCTGAAATAACCTTTATCATTGCAAATTGCCTTACAATGTGCTGCATACCGTCGAAAAGTGTTTCTATATTTAAGAGCTCTTGCTTTAGCAGCTCACCAAATCGTAATACTTCTCGTTTTTTTAGAATCGATGTTTTTATGAAATCATAAATATCTTGTATAACACTCACCGATTCATCAAAAATTTGTTCAATGCTGCTTTTAGCACCCAATGACTCCTGTGGGCTGGAAAAAAAGTCAATCATCGAAATCCTGTCTGTTTCGATATCTTTTAATTCAGTCTTTAGCTCGACAAGCAATTTGCTCAATTCATCAACAGAACTATCCATTGTCCTGGCTGCTCTGTCAAGAATTGTTTTGTTCAAATTGTTTCCGGCTAAAATTTTAGCGGTTTTTTCTTCGATTATGGCAATTAAAGCGCTGTCATCAGCTGAACTTAAATGAGTGGTTAATTCTTTAGAGTTGACGGAGGATAGAGCCTTATTAACGATCTCTAGCTGATCCAGCAACTGCCGAACGAGGTCCTGTGGCTGCAAACTTACCATAATTCTCGGTACGTGATTCTTTGCGCCGTCTGACCTGTCGAGGAGTTGAAGTATCAGGTCTGCAATGTTGGTCAAGCCGCTGTTGTATTTGTTGAAAATGTCATCTAATTCGGTATCAATATTGCTCAGCCGTGCATTGGTTTTTTCATTTACAGATTCGATTTCGCTACTAAACCTGTTATAATTGGTTACCAGGTTGTCACTGCTTTCACGCATTTTTCGGGCGTAGTCTTTTGTTTCCTTGGAAAGTGTCTTAATTTCCTTTGCAATGTACGTGAATGCTGCCCCGGACAGCCCTGCCTTGCTTGCAACAAAAACTGAATTATAAGATAAAAGCTCAATGTCATCGGAAATTTTAGTGATTTCCCGGATTGATATTCGGAGTGTTTCAATTTGATCAACTTGTTCCTGAATTTGTCCAAAGATTGTCTGATCTATTTTGAACATTTTATGAATTCTTTTTGAAACAGTCACCATATTGCGCTTTGCTTCCCGTACAGCACTTGATACAACACTAGACGACTCATCTTCGGAAGTATTGGATTCACCATCACTCGCCTCCCCCGCAATAAAATACTTAACTAGAATCCGGGCACCCTCATTGCTGTCTTCAATTTTGGACATGATTGCCGGGAGATTTTGTGCGATACCCTCGTACGTTGTTGTGGTTATTTGTTGAAACTGAGCAAGATCATGCTGGCATGCAATTAACTCACGCTGTGCCAAATCTGTGAGAAGGAAGTAGGGTTCAACTATTTTTTTATTTACTGACATTCAAAGATAATTATTTGCGTTTTAAACTTTCCATGGTCAATTTTGGTGGATGTTTTGACGTTTTTATATCGGCAGGTTTCGGTGTGTCTTAAATTATGGCGGGTAACTATCCCGTTTTCGATTGTTTTGTGTGGATAGTTTTTTGTTATGCGCATGAAGGACTTGGCCATATATAATATGAAGGGTAAATTTAACAATATTTACCCCTTTTCGTTCTGGTTCCAAAATTGAATCCGACGATAATGCTGCCCAAAAACTTGTTTCCTCTATAATTCGGATGAGCAAAGATTACAGTTTTTTTGCGTACCGTCAAAAAGTTAAAGGATGATGGATTACTGACGATTTTAACTGAGATGATACATGTCAAATTTTGAAAATTTGAATCCTCTGATGCGAGGAGATTTCAAGTTCAAATTGGGTAAATAATAAAATTATTGAGTAGGGTAGTCATATGCCGGATGCTGAACAACAAGAACTTTTATTAGCATTTGTTGAAGAGGGTAGAGAACTTTTGGATGAGTCAGAACCTTTGCTCATTGAACTTGAGTCCAGATCAAATGAGTCGGGTGAAGTAGATTACGAAGTCCTGAATACAATATTCCGGCTTTTTCATTCGCTTAAGGGTGGAGCCGGTTTTTTGGATCTACCGACAATTGGGAAAGTTACTCACAAAGCGGAGACATTGCTTGATTTATTCCGGAAAGGCAATGGCAGCATTAAAAGTGGGCATATCGATCTACTCACCAGAACCTGTGATTTTTTAAGAAAATTATTGGATAATGTTGATGTGTCATTTAATGACAATGGTTTTGATGATGATGCGAATGAACTCATCGTTGCACTTTCTAAGGAAATTGCGATAATTACCGGCACAGAAGTCGAAGCCACGCCGGAGCCTGTGGAGATTGCAATAGAAGAGCCCGTTTCAGAAAGTTCAGATGAGCATGGTGCAGATGAAGCGCCTGCTGACAGCGAGGAGACGGCGGCAGATGACGGTGAAGACCCTTTTAAGTTGACCATAACCCCTGAAATGGTAAAGCAGTACATCGCTGAATCTGAAGACCTGTTATCTGCGGTTGAAGATTCCTTTTTAATTTTAGATAAAGAGCCTGATAATAGCGAAGAAATAAACGACGCATTTCGCTCATTGCACAGTTTTAAAGGTAATTCCGGATTTTTGGGATTTAAAGACCTGGAAAATTTGAGCCATAAAGCGGAGACTGTTTTGGATAAGGTTCGTTTGGGGGAAATGAAGGCAAACACTGAATTGTTTTCACTTCTTCTCGAAATAGTGGACTTTCTCCGAATTGGCATAACCTCATTGAGTGAAGGTAAGGACCCTGATATTCCAAGCGCCTCCGGGTTGATAAGTTTGATGGAAGCTGCAATTAAGAAAATGACAATAGAAACACCAAAGCCAAAAGCAGATGGCGCTGACAAAGCAAGTCCACAACCAACCCCAACTGTAGTAAATACGGATAAAGGTAAGGAGGCTCCTGAACCGGTGGAAAGTGCAGCTGTAGTCAAGACAAGCAAATCGGCGCCAAAACCCCTACCAGCCAAAACGACTGCTCAAAAAGCCAAACCAGCCCCAAAGGCCGTTCAGAGACAGTCCATCCGTGTTGATGTTGAAAAGTTGGAAGTTTTGCTGGACCTGGTTGGTGAATTGGTGATTGCGGAAGCCATGGTGTCACAAAACCCGGATATTAAAGATTTGGATGTATCGCTCGAAAATTTCGAAAAATCTTCCATGCATTTAAATAAAATCACCCGTGATCTTCAGGATGTTGCGACTTCTATCAGAATGGTTCCACTATCCGGAACTTTCCGGAGAATGATTCGTCTTGTCCGCGATCTGGCTCAGAAGACAGGTAAAAAAGTTGATCTTCAAATAATAGGTGAAGGAACCGAAGTAGATAAAACGGTTATTGAACAAATCGCCGACCCGTTGGTTCACATCATTCGAAATTCCATTGACCACGGCATATCAAAGCCGGCAGATAGAAAAAAATCAGGAAAATCAGAAACCGGGACAGTTACTTTGGAAGCAAAGTATGTTGGCGGCGAGGTTTGGATTTCTATTAAAGATGACGGCAATGGTTTAAACCGTGAAAAAATTCTCAGCAAAGCGATTGAAAAGGGCTTGGTCGAAGGAGACGGCTCCGATGTTCCCGATCATGAAGTCTGGCAGTTAATTTTCGCTCCGGGATTTTCAACGGCGGATAAGGTTACTGATGTATCCGGTCGAGGTGTGGGCATGGATGTTGTTAAGCGCAACATCGAAAACATCAGGGGGAAAGTTGAGGTTAATTGTGTGCCGGGTAAAGGCTCGGAAGTCGTCCTGCGAATCCCGTTAACCCTTGCCATCATAGACGGTATGATTATTAAGGTCGGCTCAACCCTGTATATTATCCCAATTATCGCCATTATAGAAACCATAAGAGTTTCTTATGATGATATTACCAAAACAATGGATGGTCAGGAAATTTTAAATGTGCGTGGTCATTTGCACCCGGTTATTCGCATGCATGAGTTCTATAACATTGAACCGGCTCATACAGAACTCCCTGATGGCATAGTTATGATTGTTGAAGATTCAGGCAAGCGTTTTTGTCTTTTCGTAGATGAGCTGGTCGGACAACAGCAGGTGGTCATAAAAGGCTTGTCGGAATATCTTGGTCATATTCATGCAATATCAGGTTGTACAATTCTTGCCGATGGCACCGTTTGTTTAATTGTAGATGTTGCCGGAGTTTCAAAAGAGATTGAAATTAGCCCTCAAAAATTGACTAGTATGGGCGTAGTTGAAGTTTGATATTAAGGAATTAAAAAGAAGGAAATAAAAATGACAGCTACAGCAGAATTAGAGACTGGTGCTTTCACTGACGAAGCCCTGGATAATGAGGACACTCAAAAAGGTAAATACCTTACTTTCCAGCTTGGTGATGAAGAGTATGGCATCGAAATCAGTAATGTTACCGAGATTATTGGCATACAAACAATTACAGATTTGCCCGACACACCTCATTTCATGAAAGGTGTAATCAACCTGCGGGGTAAAGTAATACCTGTAATTGATGTACGGTTAAAGTTTAACTTGGAAGCAAAGGCATATGCTGATCGCACATGTATTATCGTTGTAAATATTCGAAATATGTCGGTCGGATTAATTGTAGATACGGTCTCCGAGGTAATGGATATACCCGATAAAAATGTTGAAGATGCGCCCAAGGTTAATAACAGTGCTGGCGGCAGGTACATAAAAGGTTTGGGTAAGGTGGAAGACAAAGTGAAAATTTTGCTGGATACCCATAAATTGCTCTTCGGGGATGAAATAGATCAAATTTCAGAAGCTATGTTTTAATGGCTGTAAATGACTAAGTCCCAAATTGAAGTATTAAGTTTAAACAAAAATAATTCGCTGCTTGTTATCTTTGAGTCAGAGTTCCTGACACAAAGTTCAATTAAGCTTTATGTTTTATCAAAAAGTAAGGACAAGCATGTTTCAATTATAACCTCCTCCAAGGAATATGGTAAATCAGGGACATTGTTGACCATGTTCAGCGATGGCGATGGGAACACGCAAATTAAACTCAATTTGAAAAAAATAAATCGCATAAAGCCCGCTTTACAGACGAGTTGATACAGAGCTCGGGTATTAGTGAAGTTTTGATGTAATTGATCAGATGTAAGTGAGTTTTACCATTAATTCAACACTTGACTAAGAGTTACCGATAAAAATAGCAACCTGCAGTTTAATATTCAAGGAATAGGTTTTGTCAGACTCAATAAATTTAACAGAAAATGAATATACAGGCATTAGAGAGCTTGTGTATAAGCGTTTTGGCATAAACCTGACCGAGCAGAAAAAAACACTTGTTGTTGGAAGATTGCAAAAAGTTTTGCGTGAATTGAAACTAAACTCATTTACAGAATACTTGAGTTATATTAAAGCAGACCAAACTGGTGATGCAATGGTTACTTTGGTCAACCGGATATCAACAAACCACACTTTTTTTTATCGTGAGCATGTCCATTTTTCAATATTGACTCAAAAAATTCTACCTGAACTAAAAAAGCAATCGAACAAGAAGGCCATAAGAATTTGGAGTGCAGGGTGCTCATCCGGTGAAGAGCCTTATACTATTTCAGCAATGCTGCATGAGTTTCTGGGTGCTGATATTAGCAATTGGGAGATTGCAATATTAGCTACCGACATTTCAAGCCGTGTGCTTGAATTAGCGAAAGCTGCAACTTATTCGGGTGAAAATATTGGTAACCTGCCTGTGAATTTAAAGAAAAAGTATTTCACCAGGTTAGATGGAAATCAATGGTCTGTGAAGCCTCTTATATCGAAGCCGATACTTTTCAGAAGGTTCAATTTAATGAGGGACGAATTCCCCTTTAAAGGCCAGTTCGATTTAATCTTCTGTCGTAATGTTATGATTTATTTTGATACACCAACCAAACATACTTTGGTAAATAAGTTTTATAAGTTTACAAAATCAAATGGCTATCTATTTATCGGGCATTCCGAAACATTGCGGTCAGAGGCTTGCCCTTATAAATACATAAGTCCGGCAGTTTACCACAAGGAAGCGCTAAATTGAAAAAAACCAAAGTTTTAATTGTTGATGATTCTGCCTTGGTTAGACAAATTTTAAAGCAGGGACTTTCTCAGGATCCCGAATTAGAAGTAGTCGGCGTTGCTTCCGATCCGTATGTTGCGCGTGACAAAATTATTAGTCTGAAGCCGGATGTTTTGACGCTAGATGTTGAAATGCCAAGGATGGATGGCGTTGAGTTTTTAAGAAGATTGATGCCACAGCACCCACTTCCCGTTCTTATGGTTAGTTCTCTAACTGAGCGTGGTAGACAAATCACAATGGAGGCTCTTGAGGCTGGCGCTGTAGACTTTATCACCAAACCCAGTAGCAATGTAAACCGGGATCTTCAAAGAATGATATCGGAATTACAGCACAAAGTAAAGGTTGTGGCAAAGTCAAATGTAAGTTCCTGGAAAAATTCTAATTTTAAGCCGCGGAAAGTTAAAAGCAGCACTGGTTCGGCATTGGCGCACTCTACAGATAAAGTGATTGCAATTGGTGCGTCTACCGGCGGAACAGAGGCTATAAAAGTAGTACTGCAGCAATTGCCGGCTGATGCTCCCGGAATTGTTATTGTTCAACATATGCCGCCTGGATTTACAAAAATGTTTGCCGAAAGATTGAATCAGCAATCAAGCTTGAATGTAAAGGAAGCGGAAACCGGTGACCGGGTAATGCAAGGCACTGTTCTGATTGCACCAGGGGGATTTCATATGACTGTCATAAGATCTGGCGGTCAGTACCGTGTTGACATTGCTTCCGGAGAAAAAGTGTGTGGGCATCGTCCTTCGGTAGGAAAACTTTTTAATTCAGTTGCAAAGTCAGTGGGCGCGAATGCACTGGGGGTTATTTTAACAGGCATGGGTGAGGATGGCGCTGAGGGGTTGCTTGAAATACGCAAAGCGGGTGCCCTGACAATTGCCCAGGATGAAAAAACATCAGTCGTATTTGGAATGCCAAAAGTTGCCATTGAAAAAGGCGCTGCTTGTGACGTGGTTCAGATCGATAGAGTTGCTGAAAGGATTATCTCGATGTTGGCGGAGAAAGTTAAATGAATATAGTTTATGTAGGTGTTGGGGACTATGCTACATCAAAAAATCCTAAAGAAATTGTTAAAACTCTGGCTTTGGGTTCATGCGTTGCAATTGTCGTTTTGGACCCGGTAAATAGAGCTATTGGATTGCTGCACGTCGCTTTACCGGAGTCTTCAATAAATAAAAAAAGGGCGCTTGAAAAACCTGGAATGTTTGCAGATACCGGAATTAATACGCTGCTTGAAGAAATGAAAAAAGCAGGTTATCAGATGGGGGGACGGTTAATCGTTAAACTTGCAGGGGGAGCGAGCATTATGGATCCTAATAATACATTTAACATCGGTAAAAGAAATATTTTAGCTGTCCGTAAGTGTTTGTGGCATTACAAGCTGGGAGCTGTGTCCGAAGACATTGGTGGTACAATAAGCAGAAGTGTTTCAGTTAATCTTAAAACTGGCAAAGTTATTTTATCATCTCCGGGGAGAGGGGATTGGGAACTATGAGTATTTTAGAAACAATAAGTAAGCGAATTGAAGAAAAACCGATTCCTTCAATGGTTGCATTTCAAATATTGAAAGTAATAGAGGATGAGAACCACTCACTTAAGCAAGTAGTGAAGTTGGTCGAAAATGATGCATCGCTTACTACTGAAGTGCTAAAAGTCGCAAACTCGGCAACTTATTTTCGCGGCATGCCGGTTAATACGGTTAATCGTGCCGTGCTGGTATTGGGAGAAATGATGGTCGTTGGCGTCGCAATATGTGCATCTTCATCAATTGTTTTTAACTCGGCACTCGATGGCTACGAAAGTCCTGAAGGTGATATGTGGGAGCATTCTCTGAGAGCAGCGATTGCTTCGCGTGAAATTGCAAAATATACAAAGAATAAAGTACCACCGGGTCTGGGGTTTACCTCAGGTCTTTTACACGATATTGGTAAAAGTGTCCTGTCCGAGTTTTTGATCGGGAGTACCCAAAGTTTGACGGAAGCATGCGAAGAAAGAAAGGTGCATGATTTTCTGGAAGCAGAGAGACAGGCCGTTGGTACTGATCATGCTGAAGTTGGTTGCCAGTTAGCTGAAAAGTGGGGGTTACCGATAGCCTTGAAAACAGCAATAAAGTACCACCACGCTCCATCCAAGGCCGATGCCAAGCATATTGCTTTGGCCTATACTGTTCATTTGGGAGATTTAATAGCAATGCTTGGCGGTAGCGGCACAGGCGTGGATGCATTGGCTTACAAGATTGATAATAATTATGAGAACTATATTAAAATAGATAAAGATGAGTTTAGTGTGATCCTTTTAAAGGTGCAAGAAGACTTTGAAATTATTAAAGAATCCTTACTGACTTGATGGGAAGGTTGATATGATAGAAAACGTTATCATTGCTGATGACTCTGCTACAGCAAGAATGATAATAAAAAGATGTCTTGAAATTGCAGGTTGTACGGATTCTCAATTTTATGAGGCAGTAAATGGTGAAAAGGCTTTAGAGATTGCCAAGGAAAGGCCGATTGATCTTTTGGTTACTGATTTAAACATGCCCTGCATGGACGGTAAAACTTTACTAAAACACATAAAGGCCAGTCCAAAACTAACCACATTACCTGTCTTGGTCATTTCAAGTGCAAGTAATGAGGCAGTAAAGGAGGAATTGCTTAAACTCGGCGCTCACGCGGTCGTCAATAAACCGGTTTCACCTGCAAGCGTTGCTGAAATAATTCAAGGCCTTGATGAACAAAACCAATGGGGTTAATTATGAGTGACAAATTTGAAAAACTAAAGAACGCGTTAACTGTGGCAGTTACTCAAACAATGGAAAATATGACGTTTGAAGAAGTGAGTACTGTCACTAATGATAAAATTACAATTGTATCATCAGGCCATGTGGTTTGGGCGTTGTTACCTTTAAAAATCCCTTATGACGGCAATATCCTGATCAATGCCTCTTTTGAATACAGTGAGAGTCTGGTACATGATGTTTATGGTTTTGGTGAAGATGAAGCAGTAGAAGCATCTATCAAGGATGTATTGTCGGAAATCGCAAATACAATTGCTGGTCGGTTTTTGGGCGAACTTCTTCCCGCTGAGGAAGAGTTTGCACTTGGTTTGCCGGATTACGGTAAAGGTAAACCCTTAGATTTAGATAATGAAATTATAACCATTAATTTGAAAATAGGCGAACACTTTCTAAAAGTTTCTTTATACGGGAGTGATTTTGCAACTTTTTTAGAGAATTAGACAAAGGGAGCATAGTAAATGAAAGTTTTAGTTGTTGATGACTCAGCGGTAATGCGCAAAATACTTGTAAAAGCTTTAAATGAAGGTGGACATACAGAAATTGTTGAAGCCGGAAATGGACAAGAAGCATTGGAAAGGTCTGGCGATGTTGATATCATTTTTACGGATTGGAATATGCCCGTTATGGATGGCTTGACTTTTGTTAAAGAATTCCGGAAATCATCCAAGATACCCATTGTTATGGTTACGACAGAAGGTGGGCAAAAAGAGGTATTAGAAGCAATGAAGAGTGGTGTGAATGATTATGTTGTGAAGCCTTTTAAACCTACTGTGGTTCTAGGCAAAATAGAGAGTCTTATAAAAAAATAAGACAAATTTCTTAATGGAGAGATACGTATGTCTGAAATATTACTTAAGGATGATTTAGTACAGGACTTTATAGATACGACCAAGGAAGTCTTGGAAACCATGGCCAATGCAAAGGTAACTTCTCTGGGCAGTCGGGAGATTGATGGAACCCTCAAAGATTTGGATGTTACCGCCTGCATGGACATAACAGGCGTACTCGGGTTTTCCGGGGGCCGTCGTGGTTCGGTGCTGGTTACATTTAGCGCTGAAACTGCGATGAAGTTTGTGGGTGGCATGCTGGGAATGGAGTTTGAGGAAATGGACGGTGATGTACGAGATGGTGTAGGTGAGTTGGTTAATATGATTGCTGGTGGTGCGAAAACCAAATTACAGGCGAAGGGTATAGATTTTCAATTATCTATTCCAAATACTGTAATTGGCAGCAATCATCAAATAACCGCCCCACAATCTAGCACCAGAGTTTGTATGGACTTCGAATCTGAAGCCGGACCTTTTTTTATTGAAGTTTATTTGAAGCAAGACTGATTGAAATTTAGGAAGGAGTATCAAAGTGACAAGAAAAAAAATTTTAGTTGTTGATGATTCATTTACGGCGAGGAGATTTGTTGGTCAAGCTCTCAAAACCTCAATTAAATGCGATATTATTTTAGCTGAAGATGGCGCAGAAGCATTAAAAGTAATGTTGAAAGAAGAGCCGGATGTTATTGTTCTTGATATGATGATGCCTTTTATGAACGGAATTGAAGTTTTGAGAATCATGAAGAAAGATAATAAATTGAATAAAATTCCGGTTATAGCATGCACAGCCGTTGAGGACAATTCTGTTGTAAAACAAATTATTGAAATCGGCGTGACTAAATATATAAAAAAGCCTATCAATGTAGAAGATTTGGTTGGTAAAATTAATGAAATATTCGATTAATTAATCTCTACTTAGGAAAAATATAGAGTGGATGCTTTATCACAAAGCGAAATAGATGCGCTTCTATCTCAAACTAAAGGTGTTGAGGATGATGAAGGCGTAGCACCTTCCTCTGGTAAGGAGAAGGCGGTATTTACTTACAATTTTCGAAAGCAGAAGAAGTTTAATAAGGGCGACTTTGTTCTTCTGGAAAGTATCCATAAAAGATTTTTACGGAATATTGAAGTTACTTTAACGAATGTTTTAAGTGCACCGGTCATGGCCACATTGGCAGCTGCCACGGAGTTATCCTATAGCGATTGTATGGATTCCTTCTCATCACCAACTTGCATTTACATACTTGCATTGCGCAATAGTCCCGGTAAATTCATTCTTGAAATAGATCCTAATTTTGCATTTTTTGTTATCGATAAAATTTTGGGTGGCAATTCCCGAGAAGTTCATGTAATGGACCGTGAACTTAGCCTTATAGAAGAAAGAATCATGCACCGGGTTGTAAATTTTCTAATCACCGACCTTGTGGAAGCTTGGGAAAGGGTGCAAAAGTTAGAATTTGATATTGATGCTTTTTATGCACAACCCGATTACGTACAAGTTATCAGTAACACAGAATCTGTTATTTTGATATCAATGGATGTTAGAAGCTCTGATAAAACATTAGGATATATAAATCTTTGTATCCCAAGCGGCGTCTTGGAAGGCCTGCTATTAAAATATGATAAGTCGTCTGAAAAATTTGGTCGTGAGGTTGAGCAATCAGAGTCTGATAGAGAAAGCTTGCACAAACAGGTAAATAATTCAATTCTTCCGCTTCGCGTAGTGCTTGGACAAACTAAAATGAATGTTGATGATTTGTTGAATTTAGATTCTGGAGATGTGATTTTCTTACATTCCGAAGCTAAAAAACCGGTTGACGTTTTTGTGGGGGATTTAAGTCTTTTCAAAGCTACTCCGGTAAAACGTAACAATTCAATCGCAATTAAAATATCTGATGTTGTACGAATAAACAATAACACTGTTTAACCTCCTTTTGCCCGCTTCAGCTAATAAAGAAACATTATTATAGCTCCCTTTGAAGTTCTTGACTTAACTCCCTTGAATGTTTATATTGTTCTAAACAAATTTAACTAAGTGAACTTTTGAACCAAGAATTTGAAAACAAACGAAAAGTCTTAGCCGATTCCGTTGGTGATTTTATAAAGTACTGGGGGTTTAAAGAGATCCACGGGAAAGTCTGGCTTTCAATATATCTCTCTGATAAACCTATCACCGCCAAAAAATTGACCAGTCACCTTGGGGTTACGAAGGGCTTAATTAGCACTGCGCTCGCAGAGTTAATTGCTTATAGGGTAATCAATAAAGTCAGTCTTGGCGATGCGCGGTCACCCGGCTATACCTCTAGCCAGGATCTTCTGGAAGTGATACTTAGTATTTTACAGAACCGGGAACTTAAGTTAACGACAAAAATCGAAGAGAATATCATTGCACTTTCTAAGGAAGTCAGTCCCCGGAATACTGAAATGGATGAGAAAATTAAAAAGCTGCAGCAAATGACTCACTTTGCAGTAGAGAGCCTTAACAAACTATTGAATCAAAAGACGATAAGCACGGATAAACTTAAAATAATCATGCGCTTGGTTTCTTGATTTCTGTGCGTTCTTCAAATAGGGATTAAACTTCATGGCCAAAAATTGGCAGTCAACTTTTCTTAATGACAATAGAGATGAAAAAATTAGTGCACTTTATCATGCGGCAATTATTAATAATCTGGCGGTTGCTGTTTGGCGTCACCCCAAATCTACTAAGAAACAGGTTGCAATCGATCTTTCGGGGAAGTGTTCAGAGGGAATTGATTTTAATAGACAAAATTCAGGGTTTTGGGTTGCCCCATTTGACTTTAAAAAAGAGAATTCATTTTTTATCCATGCAAATTACTACTTTGATAGCAATGAGTTGGCTTTCATAGGAGCTGCACCTCAGCAAGATAAATCGCAAATTCTAACCAATAAATCTCATTTTGACAAACAATTCGATCAATTCATTAACGCCAATTTGTTGCAGCCTTCAACTCATGAAAATGCCTCGATGTGGTTTTCAAATCCTGCCCAGACCTCTATTCAAAATATAAATAAGCCCGAATACTGTTCATTGATACGCAAAGCAATTTCCGGAATTGAAGATAAAAAACTCCGGAAAGTTGTGGTATCCCGAGCTCTTGAAGTTGAACTAAGTACGGACTTTAAACCAATTGAACTGTTTAATAATTTATGCGATGCCTATCAAAATGCATTCGTTTCTTTGGTTGCTATACCGGGAGTGGGCACATGGATTGGCGCCACACCCGAAGTGCTTCTTGCTTCAAAAAATGAAGAGTTGATAACAGTGGCGCTGGCAGGCACACGCCCCCTTTCCCCGGATGATGAGTCCTGGTCAAAAAATTGGAATGAAAAGGAAGTGGTTGAACAAGAAATTGTCAGTGAGTTTATCCGCGACTGTTTTTCAAAAGAAGGAATTACAGATTATATTGAGGAAAAACCTGAGTCGCTCCGAATTGGTGAATTGCTCCATCTACAAACGCGGTTTAAAATAAAAAAAGGCATCAACAATGGAGTTAATCGTGCTGAAAAAATTCTGAACAGACTCCATCCTACACCGGCCGTTTGTGGCGTACCTCAAAATAAAGCATTTGAATTTATAGAAAGTGAAGAAACACACAAGCGTGAATTTTATTCAGGTTTTTTAGGACCCGTAAACTTGCAGGGAGAGTCGAATTTGTATGTTAACCTGCGTTGCTTGCAAATGCAAAAGAATTCAGCCATTTTGTATGCTGGCGGGGGTATTACCATTGATTCTGATGTTGAAAATGAATGGCATGAGACTGAACTCAAATTAGATGCTTTACTCAAGGTCATTAATGGCAAAGCCCGTGAAAAGGTTATGAGACCCAAAGCCGTTTGTTATGACTAACGAAAAACAAAATGTCTCAACCATCGCTGAACAGTGTTTCCGGCATGGCGTGCAGCAAGCAGTTATTTCTCCCGGATCAAGATCAGCGCCGATTTCCCTCGCTTTCCTAAGACATCAAAAGATTAAGTGCAAAACAATTGTTGATGAACGATCTGCCGGTTTTTTTGCGCTGGGAATGGCACAGCAGTTAGGTAAACCGGTGGTTCTAATTTGTACTTCAGGAAGTGCGCTCTTGAATTATGCACCTGCGGTTGCGGAAGCTTTTTATCAGAAAATTCCGCTGATTATTTTTTCAGCAGATCGCCCTGCTGAGTGGATTGGTCAAAATGATGGGCAGACAATTCAGCAAAAAAATGTGTTTAACGGAAACAGCCTGGGATTTTTTGAGATTCCTGTGGAAGATCTCCATAAAGATGTTAGCTGGCATATTGAACGAATTGTCTCAGATGCCATTAATTTAAGTCAAAGCCCGCCCCCTGGGCCGGTGCACGTTAATGTGCCGTTGCGGGAACCATTGTACCCCAAAGCAGATTTGAAATACCCGGAAGTTAAAACCATTCAGGTGGCGAAAACAGAAGCAACCTTCTCAGAGGAAACCTGGACAGAATTGTTAAATACATGGGAGGGTTCAAAAAAAAAACTTTTGGTTGCAGGGTTAAATAAAATTGATGCCAACTTAGCATCTTCATTAAATGAATTGCAACAGAAATGTGGTTCGCCAATTCTGGCAGATAGTACCGCAAACCTAAATTCGATTTCTACAATTAAATATTCCGATATGACTTTGTGGTCGGGTTCCGATGAGATGAAGCAAAAATTGGCCCCTGAGCTTTTGATTTCTTTTGGTGGGCCGGTAGTTTCGAAAAGTTTGAAATTATTTTTGAGAAGATACAAACCCAAGGCTCATTGGCATTTGCAAGCCGAAACAATTAGTATCGATTCATTTAAAGCATTAACCAAAATTTTACCCGTAACCGCAAACTATTTTTTTCGTGAACTGAACAAAAAACTGGATATGCGGAAAGGTAAAGAGTCGCAAGAATATCTGGAAAGTTGGATAGAAAAAGATATGCAAACGTCTGATGTTTTATCTACATTTTTTTTGGAGACGGGGTTTTCAGAATTAAAGGCTATGCAATTAATTCTATCAGAATTGCCCCAAAGATGTAATTTGCAACTCGGCAACAGTTCAATCGTACGCCATGCAAATTTTGTTAGTATTGCGGGAGCAGGCATCTCGGTGAATTCAAACCGTGGTACAAACGGCATTGATGGCACTGTGAGTACGGCTGTTGGCGCGGCAAGCGTGCTTCAAGTACCAACGGTTTTAATTACCGGCGACCTGGCATTTTTCTACGATCGCAATGGCCTCTGGCATAACGAATTACCGGCTAATTTAAAAATTATAGTTTTTAATAATCGGGGCGGTGGCATCTTCAGAAATCTCGACGGCCCGGCGCAGCTCCCGGAGTTAGAAGCAAATTTTGAAGTTGAGCATAATTTGACTGCCGAAAGTACGGCCGTTGACCATGGTTTGGAATACTTTGCAGCCCGGTCAGAACATGAGATTAAAGATTCATTGGTTCGGTTTTTTGAAAATGATGAAAAGCCTGCCTTGTTAGAAATTCATTTTGATAAATACAAAAATGCCGAATATTTTTTAAAATTTAAAGAAATGATGAGGGAGATTCGATGAGTAGCATAAAATGGGAAACCTTAAAGAAGTTTGAAGATATATTATTTCTTTACCATGAAGGTATCGCAAAGATTAGTATTAACCGTCCGGAAGTTCATAATGCTTTCAGACCCAAAACTGTATTTGAGCTAATCGAAGCTTTTGAACTGGCGCGCCAGAATGAAGAGGTCGGCGTGATTATTTTAACCGGTGAAGGTGGAAAAGCTTTTTGCAGTGGTGGCGATCAAAGAATTCGCGAGGAAGGTGGTTATGTCGGCGGCGATGGCATGCCTCGTTTGAATATTCTGGATGTGCAAAAGCAGATCCGTTCGATTCCAAAACCGGTGATTGCAATGGTTGCCGGTTGGTCAATTGGCGGCGGCCATGTACTACATGTGGTTTGCGATCTAACCATCGCAGCTGAAAATGCACGTTTCGGACAAACCGGACCGAACGTCGGCAGTTTTGATGGTGGCTTTGGTGCATCATATCTTGCCCGTTGTGTCGGACAAAAGAAAGCGCGGGAAATCTGGTATCTCTGCGACCAGTACGATGCCAACGATGCGTTACAAATGGGACTGGTCAATAAGGTAGTCCCTCTGGAAGACCTGGAAAAAACTACCGTTGAGTGGTGCAATAAAATGCTGGAAAAAAGTCCGCTATCGTTACGTTTGCTGAAATCTTCCTTCAATGCTGAGTTGGATGGACAGGCTGGTATTCAGGAGCTGGCAGGAAACTCAACCCTTCTTTATTATTTAACTGAAGAGGCAAATGAAGGCAGAAAAGCCTATGTTGAAAAACGCAAACCTGATTTTTCCAAGTTCAAACGATACCCCTAATTCCGTGAGAATATAATGAGGAGCATAAAAATTTGGGTTTCTGCGTTCCGTTTACGAACCCTGCCTTTGGCGACCGCCAGTATTATTTTAGGAAGTTTTCTCGCTGCCGCTGAAAATCTATTCAGCATTAAGGTGGCTGGTTTCTGCTTTTTAACGGCTACGCTTTTGCAGATACTCTCCAATCTTGCAAATGATTATGGCGATTCAGTTCATGGCGCGGATAACAGTTCTCGTCAGGGTCCAAGCAGAGCAGTTCAGTCAGGTCAAATTTCTAAACGGTCCATGCAAATTGCATTGAGTGTTTTTGTCGGCTTATGTCTGCTGGCAGGCTACATTTTGATCCGGGGAGAAAGCTGGTTTTACTACCTACTCGGAATTGCTGCCATTGGTGCGGCAGTGGCCTACACTATGGGCCCAAAACCTTACGGCTATGCCGGACTGGGAGATATTTTTGTTCTGACATTTTTTGGAATTGTCGGGGTTTGCGGTACATATTATCTGCATACTCACAGTCTGAATTATATGATTTTACTCCCTGCTTTTGCATGTGGTCTGTTTTGTGTTGCGGTGTTAAATATTAATAATATCCGTGATATTACTTCGGATGCAAGCGCGGGGAAAATAACACTTCCTGTTCGTCTCGGAGAAAAAAAAGCTAGAATTTATCACTGGATTTTACTGCTTGGTGGGACCGCTCTGGCATTACTTTATATCGTTCTAAATTATAAAACACCCTGGCAGTTTTTATTTTTAGTAACGCTGCCATTGATTGTCAAAAATGGTCTCAGCGTTTCCCAAAAATTTGGCGCTGTTGAAATTGACCCTTATCTTAAGCAGATGGCCATAACCACTCTGATTTTTTGTTTTAGTTTTGGATTGGGTATTGTGCTTTGAAATGCAAGCGGCTTTTAAAAAAGTTACTTTAAAGTTCAAACAGCCAATGGGCACATCGCGTGGCGCCTTAAGCAGTCGCGATATTTACATCATCACAATATCTGGCAGTAAGTATTGTGGAGTTGGAGAATGCGCACCTTTACCCGGTCTCAGCTATGATGATTTTGCACTTCTCCAAAATAAAATTGAGGAAGTTTGTGCTGAAATTTCTGTAGGGAAAACTCCGGAAGAATTAGATTTATCAACTTTTCCGGCTTTGCGATTCGGCATTGAAATGGCCTGGCTCGATTTTACAAATCGCGGGCAGCAGATTTTTTTTCAAACTGAGTTTACAGAGAGCAGACAAAACATACCAATTCACGGACTCATTAAAATGGGTTCAACAGAATCCATGTTTTCTCAGATTGAAAAAAAGATTGAACAAGGCTTTCGTTGCATTAAACTTAAAATCGGTGCGCTTGACTTTGATGCAGAAATTGCTTTCTTAAATGAATTCAGAAAACGTTATTCCGAGGAAACATTTGAACTGCGACTGGATGCCAACGGCGCATTTTCTCCGGAAGAGGCGTTAGAGAAAATCAAACAATTGGCACAATTTAACGTGTGTTTTCTTGAGCAGCCAATTCAGGCAGGTAATCGAGATGCCCTTGCGCAAATTTGCCTTGACAGCCCGATTCCCATTGCCTTGGATGAGGAATTAATCGGAAATTATACTTTTGATGAAAAATGCAAGATGATTGAAAAAGTGAGACCCGATGTTCTTATTCTAAAACCGACACTGCTCGGCGGGATCGCAGCAAGCGAGGAATGGATAAGAGCGGCTAAAGAGTTTAGTGTAGGCTATTTAGTGAACTCAATGTTAGAATCCAATTTTGGCCTCAATTATTTAGCACAATGGACAAGCACTTTGTCAACCAACTTGATACACGGTTTGGGAACAGGCCAACTTTTTGAAAAAAACTTTTCTTCACTTCTACAATTGCAGGGGGATTCTATCAATTATGCCCCTCAAAGACAAAAGTATAGAAATATAGATGAGATTATTTTGAGCTGAAGATGACAAAAGAATTTAAAATTAAAATCGACGGAACCGTTTATGACAAAGATTGGATTCTAAATAATTTTCCAAAACTTGGTCGTGCCGAATATTCGGAATCTGCAGGTGTCATTTTTGAATTCTTGTATAAATGGTTCACTGGCGAAGAAGCTTTTAAAATGCCGACTTCCGGCTCTACCGGTAAACCTAAAAACGTTGTCATAAATAAACGTCAAATGGTTTTGAGCGCCGAGAAAACCATTGCGGCTTTAAAATTGAATCCTCGGGATAAAGCGTTATTGTGCATTTCTCCACAGTATATCGGCGGGCTGATGATGGTAGTGCGCAGCCTTGTTGGCGATTTGCAACTCACTGTGATTGAGCCGGGTAATCCATTTGAAAAACTCTCGTCCGACGAATATTTTGATTTTACTGCATTGGTGCCGTTGCAGCTTCAAAAGATTTTGAGTGATGAAAAAAGTTTAGTTAAATTGAATGCCATGAAGGCGGTTATTGTGGGCGGTGCTCCGATTTCATCAGCCCTTGAAGCGGCTTCTCAACAATGTCGCTCTCCCATCTACCAGACTTTTGGCATGACTGAAACCGTGAGCCATATCGCTCTAAGGCGCATTAACGGTGCGACCGCTGAGAAGTATTACACCGTTTTGCCCGGCGTAGAAATTAGTAGGGATAAACGCGGTTGTCTGATAATTAAGTCAGATGTTGTGGATGAGCAACCTCTGGTGACAAATGATGTTGTTGAAATAACCGGCGATGGTAAATTTTCATGGATTGGCCGGGCTGATAACATTATCAACAGCGGTGGCATCAAAGTGAACCCGGAAAGAGTGGAACAAGCAATTTCTGAAGTAATTTCTGATTCGATAGATAAATGGAATTTTTTTGTGGCCGGTTTACCGGATAGTTCGCTTGGGGAGAAGGTTGTGGCGATATTTGAAAAAAGTCTTCAACGGGCAGTTAAAGAGGATTTTTTGCTTGACGCTTTGAAACAAAAATTGTCTCTTTACGAGATTCCCAAAAGAATATATTTTGTTGAGAGTTTGGTTCGAACCTCAACCGGTAAAATTTCCCGTTTGGCCAATATTACACTGGTCCGGAATCAGTAACTTTATTGCTTCTTCATTTCACCGGTAATACTAAAACTTGCTCTACCATTATCGCTTTCAACAGAAATAGTTACTGTTGTGGCCGTACCCTCGATATCTTCCGGCTTTGAGTTTGACAAAAGAAAACTAAAGGATGTAACGTCCCTTGAACGAGTATCATCCAATTCGACATTAACAGCTCCTGCTACCGAACCATTGTTAGTACTAACGGTTATTTTTGTACCTTCTGATAAGGGATTGGAATTTTGATCGCTAACATCAAAGTTAAATGATTGGTTTGCATTGGGTACGAGATTGAAAGTCAACGGAGCAACATTGCTAATTTGGGTAATACCGGAAAATAGAACAACATGTTCTGCATAGATTGGGGCGCCGTTTTCATTTACAGTTTGCGCGGTTAAGAGTGCATACCCCGGCTGATTAAAGTAACCTGGCAAAGAAGCGGCATTGATAACTCTTAGGCTTTGAAATGGAACGCCTTGTGGTTGTGGACCTCCGGAAATTAATTCAACACCTCCAACTCCATCGTTATCGGTTGTTGCTGAACCTTGAATAATACCGCCTGTAGTTTGGAATTGAACAGAAGTTCCTGTTGGAACCGGGTTAGAATATTTGTCGCCAACAAGAACGGTAATTGCATTTCGATTATTTATCGTGTTAAACCCTACAAAATTTACCTTTTGTGCGCCCATAGAAAAATGGCTTGCATCCGGAAGTCCGCCGGTAATTGCAATAGGTACCGGAGACGAGCTGATCAATGTATCTGCAACTTTAGCGATGATCTGGATAGCACCGGCAATAGTGCCGCTATTTATGGTTGTGGATACCCGGCCGTTATTGTCCGTTTTTGCTGATAACGGGGAAAGAAACTCTCCGCCACCTAAGCCGTTGGAGATTGAAAAATTTACTGTCTTTTCGTGTTCGGAGTCAACAGGTACATCGTTAGCGTCTCTTACTTCAAAAGTTAGGTTAGAAGCTTCTCTTGCACCGGAGCCTTTTACAAATATTTGATTATTCTGAACGGTCACTAAAATAACGCTTGCGGCAGGGCCGCTGGTTTCAGTAACTACTCCGGTTTGCTTCATTTCAGCATTGGGTACCGCAGTAGCTACGCCATTCTGGATGGTCAGGGATATAAATGCGTCTTGAAAACCATCCTTGGTAAAGCTAAGGGCAACTGATCTTTGCGATGAGTCGCCAATGCTAATTTCAAAAGAGTAGAGCCCTGATGAATCGGTTCTTGCGGTTTCGGGAAAACTGAAAGAGCGAACCAGAACATCCGGAATTCCACGTCCCGTTTCGGACTGAACAACCTTGCCCTGAATAACAGCCGCGTTGGATGGCGCAGCCGGATTATCATCACAATTTTGAAAGAGAAAAGTGACAGTTGATAGCGCAAAAATATAGAGACAATATTTTGAAAAAAACTTCATGTACCCCATTATAAATCTGTCCGTTAAGTTAAAGTGTAAATATCCCTTCTGAACTGCTAATATCAGCGGATGCATATTGACATAATTTACCAACCAAGTTTAGCTTTCGCAGAAGAATTTTAAGGGCGGTGATGGAAGAATTTGGTGGCTGCAGGAGTACCTGGAATAAGGTTTTGTTCAGAAGAAGAGCGAAAAGCGTTGAGAGTAAGGTGTGTTTACTCTCTTCCCTTCACACTCAACTATCTTCTCTCACTTTTCCCCGTAGTGAATGGCGATGCCACCCAGTAAATAAGTCTTCCAATTTACTTTTTGGAAACCGGCCTTTTCGAGGCGGCTCTTAAATTGGGGTGCATTCAGGAAGGTCATGGTCGTCTTGCCAAGATAAGTAAAAGGTGAGGATTGCCCGGTTGTGAGCTTGCCGATAATCGGCATGATGGTTTTTAAATGCAGGCCAAAACCATATTTTAAGATGGGGTTTTGAGGTTGACTTAACTCCAGAACAGCGAACCGGCCACCGGGTTGAAGCACCCGGTACATTTCCAGAAGCACGTCATCGAGGAAATGAAAGACGTTGCGCATGGCAAATCCGTTGACAATACCGGAAATTGAGTCATCCCGGAATGGCAGCTTGTGTGCACTCCCTTGCTCAAATGCAACAAAATGATTGTCATCAACCGCCCTCACTTTTTGCTTTGCCACAGAGAGCATTTCGTATGAAATATCGAAAACATGAACTTTATTTGCCCCATGTTTTACGGCTGAATTTGCCAAGTCACCGGTTCCTGCTGCGAGGTCAAGCACAACCCCGTTCAAAGCATCTTTGCCGAGAAAGTTTAGTGCTTCTCTGCGCCAGGATTCGTCCCGGCTAAATGTAACCCAGCGATTAAAACGATCATATTTGGGCGCTAAATTATCGAATAAATTTTTTACGTAGGCCTGGCGGCTTATACTGTCCTGGGAGGCCTGATTTAAGTTGGCAAAATCTTCAGATTGCATTTTGGGCTTTCAAAATAATTCATTAAAAGGAGCATCAATATTGGAATTTATATGTGCAAATTCAATCAAAATTTTTAAATTCCTTGAACCAATCAAACTACTTGAATTGTTAATGAAATCTAACTATTTTTAATCTCTCATCTAAAAGAGGTATAATGTTCAGAATTAAAACTATTCTTATTATTTCCATTTTGGGGGTTACGGGCAGTAGTTTCGGTCAAGCAAATTTGAATGATTTAACCTGGCTGCTCGGTTCCTGGAAACGTACAGCCAAATCAGGACTTGTATTGGAAAATTGGCAGAGAGTCAGCGAAAATACGTTTGAAGGAATTGGGCTGAAGGTTGTTGCTAAGGACACAACCGTGCTTGAGCGTTTACGCCTTGAACAGTTTGGTTCGGAAATATTTTATGTTGCCAAAGTAGCTCACAACGAATTACCGGTTGCGTTTAAATTAGTTAAACACACGGAAGGCGAATGGATTTTCGAAAATCCCACTCATGACTTCCCCCAACGAATTATTTACAAAAAAGAGTCTGAAACTAAAATAAATGTTCGGGTTGAAAAAGATGCCGATGGCAAAACCGAAGGATTTGATGTGAAATTTGAAAAAGAGGAAGTTGTGAAAAAAATGTGAAGAGAGAAGAGAGAAGAGGGAAGAGAGAAGAGAGAAGAGAGAAGAGGGAAGAGAGAAGAGAGAAGAGAGAAGAGAGAAGAGGGAAGAGATTTATAGGTAACGCTATTCTCTTCTCGCGTTTCGCTCTACCGGGAACCGATATGAAACAAAGAAAGAAATACTAAAATTTATGTATAATCCAGGTTAAATTAACGATGAACTACCTTAACAAACGGTCTTTTTATTTTTGGAATGCGGTTATAACAACAATCGTTATTGCATTTCTATTTTGGCTGATCTATTTTCGTGAGACCGGCAGCGGTATACCGGAAAATATCGCAATGCTTCCGGCTCTAAATGCTTTCTTAAATGCAATAAGTGCCGTGATTTTGAGTGTTGGATTTTGGGCGATAAAAAATAAGCGCGAAGTACTGCATCGGAATTTGATGATTTCGGCATTTTGTGTATCCGGGCTGTTTTTGGTCAGCTACGTGTATTACCACAGTATGAAAGGTGATACTAAATTCCTCGGCGAAGGCTGGGTACGGCCGGTGTATTTTATTATTTTAATTACACATATTTTGTTTTCCATGGGGATGCTGCCTATGATTTTGTCATCCCTTTATTTTGGTTTGACTGACAAAAGAAAAACTCACCGAAAGATAAGTAAATTCACTTTTCCAATCTGGCTTTATGTTTCAATAACCGGTGTTGTTATTTTTTTCCTCTTACGCAATTTTTCTTAAACCTGAAAAGGACGATTAATTTATGAAGCGAATTCTGATTGTTTTAACCCTTGGTCTTTTCATAGCAAATAATTCTTTCTCACAAAACGGTGAAGATTCAGACTATTTGATGATATCAGAAAAAATGACCGATCTTGCATTAAGCGAAGGTAAGGCTTATGAAATGTTACGAACACTTTGTTTGGATGTCGGACCCAGACTGAGTGGTTCCTCCGAGGCGGCGGCAGCAGTAGAGTGGGGACGGCAAACGATGATTAATAGCGAACTCGATAATGTATTTTTGCAAGATGTATATGTGCCGCATTGGGTACGCGGCAGCATAGAAACGGCAACTTTATTGAACTCATCAAGTCTGGGTACTATTGAGCTAACAGTTTGTGCGTTGGGCCGTAGTGTCGGTACACCGGAACCGGGCGTTACCGGCGACGTTGTCGAAGTTAACGGTTTTGATGAGTTGCGAGCATTGGGCGATAAAGTTAAAGGGAAAATTGTTTTTTATAACCGACCCATGGATTCCCGTAAGCGCAATACTTTTGAAGCGTACAGCGGGGCAGTTGATCAACGTAGTTCCGGGGCAATAGAGGCTGCCAAGTTTGGCGCAGTTGCAGTACTTGTGCGTTCCATGACAACCCGGCTTGATGATGTGCCACACACCGGAGCGATGCGTGATTATGCGGAGGGCATAACCAAAATCCCTGCTGCTGCCATCAGTACTGTCGATGCAAATTTATTAAGCAGTGCTTTAAAAACGGATGGCGTCGTAAGTGTAAATCTCAGGCTCAGTTGTAAAACTCTGCCCGATGTTCTTTCCGCCAATGTGATTGGAGAAATAATCGGTACCGAATTACCAGACGAAGTGATCCTGGTAGGCGGTCATTTGGATAGCTGGGATAAAGGGCATGGCGCACATGATGATGGTTCCGGATGTGTGCAATCTATTGAGGCGCTGCGTTTGATTAAGGCGATGGGTTTAAAACCAAAACGAACCATTCGTGCAGTTCTGTACATGAATGAAGAAAATGGCATGCGTGGTGGCCAGGTTTATGCGGACAGTGTCAAACAAAGTGGCCCAAAGCATGTTGCAGCTATTGAAAGCGATCGTGGTGGTCTCGCGCCAAGAGGGTTAACCATAAAAGCCGAACTAGAGAGTCCCGAACTGCAAAGTATCGCAAAGTGGTCGTATTTATTTGAAGGCATTGATGCGGATAAATTTATTCCGGGCTATGGCGGTGTGGATATCTCTACGCTTGAGCCTTTGGGAACTTTGCTCATGGGGCTTTCTGTCGATCCGAATCGTTACTTTGATTACCACCATTCCGACAACGATACGTTTGATAAGGTCAATGAACGTGAGCTGGAACTTGGCGCCGTTGTAATGGCCATGATGTCTTATGTTTTGGCTATGGAAGGAATTTAATTGAAGTGGTCTCCCAAAACCTCATTTTAAATTTTGTTAATAATTGATCTGAAATTCATCCTAAATCCTTATATTGTCGGTAATTACGGGAAAG
>JAJDAE010000320.1 GCA_029262035.1 Candidatus Zhuqueibacterota bacterium | reverse complement strand
CCCGATTATCAGCACATGTTAGATGTGCTTTATAACAAGCGCCCTAAGCGTTTGCCATTGTATGAACACGTCATCAATCCTGAGATGATGGAATTAGTCTTTGATGTTAAATTTGCCGAATTAAGGTCCGGAGATGATTCAGATGTCAGAGAGTTTATTTCCCACTTCTGCCGCTTTTTTCGGGAGATGACCTATGATACAGTTTCTTTCGAAGTTTGTATTGTTGAAATTCTTCCTGAACATGGGGCAATCGCCGGCGGTCGACCTGGCCCAATTCAAAACCGCCAGGACTTTGAAAGATATCCCTGGGATGAATTGACGGAACGATTCTGGAAATTCGCTGATCGACAATATGATTCGCTGGAAAGACTCATGCCGGCCGGTATGAAGGCCGTTGGTGGCATAGGCAATGGCGTATTGGAAATCAGCGAGGATTTAGTTGGGCTCGAGTATTTGGGTTACATGATGGCCGATGACCCTGAACTTTTTTCAGATCTCTATCGAAAAATTGGCGACCTTATGTTTGAGCTTTGGAGCACCTTTCTGGAGCGCTATGCCGATACTTTTGCCATTTGCAGATTTGGTGATGATCTTGGTTTTCAGACCAGCACTCTTGTCTCTCCCAAAATTATAAGAGAACATATTATCCCGCAATACAAACGTATTATTGAGCGAGTGCGAAACTCCGGCAAACCATTCTTATGGCACTCATGCGGTAACATCTTCAGTGTTATGGAAGAAATGATAGACATCGGTATTATGGCCAAGCACTCTAACGAAGATAATATCGCACCCTTTGAAAAGTGGATTTCTCTTTATGGCGATCGCATTGCACTTCTTGGAGGCTTTGATCTAAATTTTCTGTGTACGAAAACACCGGAAGAAATTTTTGATGGTGTTGTGAAAATGGGACAAAAATTCAGACAACAGGCAAACGGATACGCCCTGGGTTCTGGTAATTCTATCCCCGAATATATACCCGTTGAATCATATCTGGCAATGGTAAAAGCTGCACAACAGATTCGCCAAAATGAATCGAATTCATGCTGAAAAAATAATGTGTTGAGCATATTCAAGAATATTATTCATTGTAGTAATTTGTGGAGGTCACACTTGAAAAAATATGTGTTGGTTTTGAACATTTTGCTGCTATCGACAGTGAACAGCAATCTTCCTGTTTTTGCCCAAACAGTCCGCGATGCATTTACCAATACAACGACATTAGTCTATTCATCACGGGGGCCGCGCGTTAACCAAACAGTCGCTGAGAGTTTGAAAAGGGATTTGACGCCAAAAGCGCAGATTCTCACAGTGGAAAATCCATCCACTAAGTCGCAAAATGGTGTCATCACGATTGCAATCACGGATGAAGGATTCATTCCGGGCCCAACAAACCCACCTGAAGATGGGGAATGGATGTATTTCCGATTGACCGGAAATGGTAGTGGTGAAATGGTCGCTTCCAAACCGCATCTTCTGTATACACTATTCTGTAAAATCAGAGATGAGTGGTATGACAGGGAAATAATAAAATTCAAAAATGGCAAGCTGGTAAAGACAAGTTTTCCATGGCTTACTGGACGGGATGATCTTCTGACTGGTAGAATGGGATTTCTCAAGAAACGCAGCCAACAAATTCAAATTTCAGATATTGAAGATTCGATGCAAGAACTGGCGCGGTTAGGGTGCTCGCATGTAGTGACAAATGAACTGGCTACACCATACGGTTACGAAACCGGACCCGAAGGTGAAATCTATTATCGTTTTTACGACTACCTGCCCGATTTTGACCAATTCGTTGAAACCAAACTCAATAAAGGTACTTACCCCAGGGAATATCTCGAGTCCAACCTTAATTCACTCAAACTTCAGGCGCAATTGGCTGACAAATATGGTTTGACACCCGGAATGCACATTGCCAATCCGCGCTCGGTACCAGAGTCCCTTTTGCAGCGTTATCCTTTTTTACGAGGTGCACGAGTGGATCATACTTTTCGTTCCTACAAGCCCCGCTATACGCTCACGTTGGCGCATCCCGCAGTTAGATGGCATTATGCTGAATTACTGCGCACTCTGTTGAAAGAAGTGCCGGAGCTGGGGTTTATCGTTACCCTGATCAATGACAGCGGTTCCGGTTTTGAGTATACTGCCAGTTTGTACCCCGGCCGAAATGGCGGGCCTTATGTTGTTAAAGAATGGTTGCCCGACGATGTAATTGCCAAAGCTGCGGCAGAAAATATTATTCGCTATTATCGTATGTTACGCGATGTAGCACACGAAACCAACCCCGATTTTCGCCTCATTACCGGCCTGAAAAATATTGCCGAAGAGTCTGAGATTATTTTAGCAGGCATCGATAATGGTATTGATCTACGCTTGCGGTCGCAAAGAAGCGATGTCAATACAGAGCATTGGAATGCTCGGTTAAATGCATTTCGTGAGAAAGGTTCTGAGTACTTTACGGTTGTACCGGGAAGAGGTGCCGGCTATGTACTTGGCGTGCCGAGTCCGTGGAAATTACATAACGACTTGAAAAAAAACCGTGAAAATAATTTTAAAAATATTGGTGTAGAACTTGAGCCTCCTTACTTAGTCCCGTTTAGCGTTAACCGGGAAGTTGTGGGTGCATTTCAAACAGATCCGGAAATCAACATAAATGCCTTGGTTGCGAAAGTAGCAAAAAAACAAGTTGGTGAAGAGCATGCAGCAACTCTTTTAAAGGTGTGGCGTTTGGTCGATCAAGTTGTTACTGCTGCTCCTGCTCATCCTTTATATAGCTGGTTGGGCTTCACCTGGTACCGTCTCTGGGTGCGGCCATTTGTTCCGGATATTGCTGCCATCCCTGAAGTTGATCGTGAATATTATGAAAAGTACATGCTGTCCCACTTTAACAATCCTCATAATGTTGATTTCGCGACAGATATGCTGTGGACTATAGAAAATACTGCTGAAAGTGATAAGTCCGTTGTACAATTTGATAACGAAGTTTGGGAGCCACTGGACGAAGCGATTTCTTTGACAAAACAAGCCGAAAGTACAGCGCCTCCTAATAGTCAGGAGTGGAATGTTTTTAAGGATTTACACGATCGGCTACTGGCCTACCGTTGTTATGCGAAAACTCTACGCAATCTCTCTGCCTGGATATCTGGCGTACATGGATATTTAAGAGCTGATAGTAAAAGTGAAAAGCAGAAGCGAATTAGAATGGTTCAGGAGATGGTTGCAAGCGAGCTGGGAAATACAAAAGTTTTGCTCAAACTTTGGGAAACCTCTGATGTTGACTTTATGGCAATCAATAGCTTCGGTGAAACTATGCACCATTATGGACTCAATTTTGGTGAGCTTCTCAAGAAAAAAATTGCACTCATGGAAAAGTATGGTGACCGATTGCCATACATCGATCCGGACTACATGTGGCGAATGCCTGAAGGTGCGGAGTTGGATGAAAATGAGTACATGAATTATTGATTGTCTCGATTAAACCATTGTCTCGAGTGGCGTTCCTTCGGAAGGTTGTTAATTCCGTTGACATACACAGAGAAATTATTTCAATTTTCATAGCTCTTTATGCAAAGACTTTGCTCAAAGTATTTTATAAACATTGTATTATTACCAATCGAAGATAACCTTTGATTTTCTACTTCATGGAAAATTAACATCTCAATTCTCTTATCTTCTAAATTCACTATTAATCACGAGGATATTATGGACCGGCGAAATTTTTTTAAGCTCTTTGGTTTCAGCACAGGAGCGATGGCATTGTCTCCTTGGGAATTCTTTGAATCAAAAGTCTATGCAAACCCTGAATTCAACAAAAAGGCTGCGCTGAGTGAAATAGAGAAATTGGGCGGTGAAACCGCTGTGAAAACTGAGGTGAGAGTTGAGCGTGGCGGGCCGCGTTTATTCCTAAACGATGAAGAAATTTATCCCTTTATGGCTTTGAGTACGCACCTATATCCAACTATCGATAATTTTCGTCAAGCTGGGATCAATATTTACCATCCGGTTTTAGGAATGCGTTCCGGATGGCTGGGGAACGGTAAATATGATTGGTCAATCATGGACGCTTTCTTTGGAAAACTTCTGGAGATGAATCCGGATGCCTATTTCTTACCCCGGATCCAACTGAATACATCCAACTGGTGGAAAGAGGCACATCCCGCTGAGTTGATTAAATACGGTCTTCCGACGCCAGAGAGAAAACATAATGTCCACATCAAGAGAAAAATTTCTCCTTCAGAAGGCGGTCATCATTTCATGGCAAGTGGAGATGAGCTTTGGGAAGCTTCTTTTGCTTCTGAACTTTGGCGACAGGATACTGCCGAAATGCTGCGGCAGTTTGTTAAACACATCGAAGCATCTCCTCTGAAAAGCCGCATCATCGGCTATCATCCAACGACGGGAAGAACCGCAGAATGGAACTACTTCGGCCCTGACTATCTACCGGATTATAGTGAGCCAATGCAGCGTGCGTGCGGCAAAGTACCGGAACCGAAGGCCAGACTGCAAACGACTTTTGGTTTGCTTCGTGATCCTGAAAAGGAAGCAGACGTGATAGCGTTCTACCGCAAGTTTCATAGCACCATTACTGACTCGGTTCTGTACATGGCAAAGACACTCAAAGAGGCCTCGAACCAAAAAATATTGTGTGGTTTGTTTTATGGTTATTTGCTGGAACAAGTACGAATTCAGGAAGCAGGATATCTGAACACGCAGGCAATTCTCGAAAGCCCTTATCTGGACTATATCGCTTGTCCTTACACCTACCAGGAGGGCAATGTTCGCAACAGCAAAGGTCAACGAATTAATATGATTGACGGCGCCGGCAACCTGCTGGGCAGTTCGCGTGGCGTAGGAGGGGATGGCGGTTACCGAATGTTGGTCGAGTCCGTCAAACGTCATGGCAAGCTGTATATTTCGGAAATGGATCCCGCAACTTACCTGGATTCTAATCCGCATACGGTTGTCGGCGGACTTGGCGGTCGTAGCAGTCACACGCTTGAGGGCTCAAAGTTAATATTGCAGCGTGACCTTGGCCAAGCGTTTGCCACGGGAGTCGGTGGATGGTTATTTGATTTTGGCCCGCTGAATAAAGCAAAAGATGGATGGTACGGCAGTAAGCCCATAATCGACGAGATAAGCCGCCTGGTTTCTCTCGGGAAGAAACGATTGAATCTGGATATCAGCTCGGTCGCACAAATTGCAGCAGTTTACGATATTAAAAGTTTTTTTTCGACAGCACACTGGAAAGCTGATCAACCCTGGCATGATTACGGCATCGGATACTCGGATTTTTTTAATCACTGGTTCATCAACTCCCAGGCCCGTACTTTTCACCGCATCGGCGCGCCCATGGATTTTTTGCATAATTTTGACTTAAAGCAAACTGACTCGCAAAAATATCGTTTGATGTTCATGGTGAATATGTTTCACCTGACCTCCGTAGAAATCAGCCAGGTGAAAGCGATGTTACGAAACAGCGGTGCGACAGTGGTTTGGTACTACGCGCCTGGGTTCATCTCGTCTACCAAGCTGGATTTGGATCGGATGCAGGAGCTTACCGGCTTCAAGTTCAAGATTCTTACAGAGCCGGGTCTGATGATGATCCGTGCTAAAATAAAAACATCAACTCGTCCTCTCAAACTACGCTTTGGAGTTAATTCCAAACATCATCCGAGATTTGCTGTTATTGACGAAAATTGTGAAAACCTTGGGTTGTGGCAGGATGTTGATGAAGTGGCATTTGCCATTAAAAAACACGATGGCTACCGGTCTGTCTATGTCGGAACT
>JAJDAE010000319.1 GCA_029262035.1 Candidatus Zhuqueibacterota bacterium | reverse complement strand
GTCTCTTTTTTAAGGTTCTATGTCGAGCAGAGTGGGTAAAGTAGTAATCCCAAAGGAAGCTTTAACCACGGATTCACACTGATTAAACACGGATTTCTTAGAGCACGAAACGCTTAAATTCTACTTTCTCTTTGCAGACGTTGATAAGCAACCCAACTCTTACTCCTGTAGCTTTTAACTCATTAGGCAATTGTGGTCATCTTTTGGAAAATACTTTTTTGCACATTTAAACTCTACCATGACTTCTCCATCAACAAATAAGTCCACCTCATATTTCATCTGTGTTTATCCGTGTCAATCAGTGGCCTTACTTTGCACCCACACAAAACAGCATAGAGTCTTTTTAAGATTATAATATTCCTACTTCCCCTAAAAGCCAAACAGTCTTGATTTTATAAAAAATGGAAATAAGAAATCATCATGTACAAAATTGCCGACAATCCTGCGGCTAAAAGTGCCATGGGTAATTGCGTAAGAACATGATCCATGAGATCGGCACCACAAGCCATGGCCGATAAAATGGTTGTATCCGAAATTGGAGAACACTGGTCACCAAAAACACCACCGCCCAGAAGTGCGCCAAAGTTCAAGGTAAAATAAAACGGATCAGGATTAATAGCATACGCAAGCGGCAGTGCAATTGGAAACATGACAGCATACGTTCCCCAGGAAGACCCAATAGAAAAGGCCACAAGCATGGAAATGAACAGGAGAACCGAAGGCAGAATAAAGGGAACCTCTCGGAGAAAACCGGCAGTGGACTCAATCATAAAGTAAGGCGTTCCCAGCGACTCAGACACGTTTCCTAAAGTCACGGCTAATCCAAAAATAATTGCACCCATGGTGACGCCTTTAATCCCGTCGATGGCGCCGTCAAAGACATCGGACAATTTCATGCCGCGCAGACGAGACGTGACCATGGCAGCAATCACTGAAAGCCCGAACGCTTCAAAAATCATCGGCGAGCCGGAAATCAGCCATGGGATGATCGAAAAACCCAGTAACACACCGATGGGAATTAGGAAGTCACCCATCCACGGTTTATAGTCGTCCGGCACATGAGTGGTATTAAGCTCCTCAGAAAGAATAGGTTCTGCGCCAGGCGCATCCAGGTTACCGGTTTTGATTGTTCTGTCAATTGCCGTCCGCATTCTTTTGCCGATAAAGGGCATTTTATCAAGTGAGAACAGCAGGGTGAAAATCACTGCGAGCCATCCATAAAAATTGTACGGAATGGCTTTATAAAACCACGTAACAGCCATTTCCTGATCGATTATGATATCGCTCAATGAATCTATCGCGATCAACCCGCCAATATAGGCCGGCCAGGCGTTGAACGGAATGACTGTGGCAATGGGTGAAGCGGTCGAATCCACAATGTACGACAGTTCCTCGTGCGACACATTTTCACGATCCGCCACCGGCTTTACCGTGGTTCCGGTTAAAACCGTGCTGATGGTGCCGCCCTGGTGAAAAATAAGACCCATAACCCAGGTGAAGAATTTTGCACTTCGCCGCGACCTTACAAAATTCTGAGCGATGTAATTGGCAAAATGCAGCGCACCGCCGTTCCGGTTCCACATTCCAATTAAACCGCCAAGCGCCCAGAGATAGACCAGCAAAATTTGAGCATAACGTTTACTGCCGAGACTCGGAATCAGGTAGGCATCGATAATATTGTATTGCGCGGTGATTAGCCCGCCTAAAACAACTCCAAGAAAAAGAGCGAGCAAAACATTGCGTGTGTAGAAACAAATAAACAGCGTTACCAATGCCGGTACCAGAGAGAAGAAGCCATAGTGCTTTCTTGCTTCGGTTATTTCATGTTCCCCGATAATACCATGCCAGGCCGAAGCAATGATTAACAAAATAACAGGTATCCATAACCAACGCTGGATTTTATTGAGCATTTATAAATTCCTTAATTTAAGCGAGGAGTCACAAGATAAGGATATCAAAAAAACAATATAAAACCTCAGATTTACAAAATTGCTGTATCCGGAATTCTAGTTTTTGATATCTCTTAAAAGGTTATAATCTTTTAATCTACTTGCAATAAAAAAGTTACAAAAAATGTAAAAACCTAAATGGTATTCAAAGACGTCAATACTTGGCGTATTTTCGAAAAACGTACACCCGGACGAAGAAAGCAACTTCTATTACCTTTTATTCTTTCTTTTTCAAATAATTAATAAAAAAATATTACTATCGTCAAACCGTTTCTCTTATTTTTTTACATTCCTAAATTATTGTTAAAGAACAAGTTAAGATGATTCGAAAAATAAACATGAAGAACCAATTTTGAATAAGACTCTTTGCTCTGATATTAATTTATATTTTTAGTTGTTTTTTACCTGAGAAGTTATATAATAAGTTCAGTTTTTACGTTTGAATCTGCACTCGTTATTTAAGGAATTTTGAATGATTAAGATTAAAAAGGGTCTGAATGTTCCCATAAACGGTGCGCCAAAGCAAGAAATTGGCGAAACCAAAAAGCCAAAGCAGGTAGCGCTGTTGGGCGAAGATTATGTGGGAATGAAGCCGACTATGGAAGTTGCTGTTGGCGATAACGTGAAGCTCGGCCAACTTCTTTTTACAGACAAAAAGACACCGGGGGTTCGCTATACTTCTCCTGGCGCCGGCAAAGTTGCTGCGGTTAACCGGGGCGAAAAAAGAGCTTTTATTTCCATTGTAATCCAACTTTCCGGCAGTGACGAAATGACTTTTAAGTCGCACACCGACAGCCAGATCACAGGCATTAAAAAAGACAAAGTTATTGCGCAATTGGTTGAATCCGGTTTATGGACGAGTCTGCGCACCCGGCCATTCAGCAAAGTAGCCAACCCGGAAAAGACACCGCACTCTATTTTTGTCACCGCGATGGATACAAATCCATTGGCGCCATCTATTTCAAAAGTACTGGAAGGCAAAGAAAAACATTTTAACAATGGCTTGAAGCTTTTGGCGAAATTAACCGACGGCACCTTGTTTCTTTGTAAAGCGCCTGAAACAACGCTTGACGTGGAAAGTTTGGACAACCTCAAAGTCGAAGATTTCTCAGGAGTGCATCCGGCTGGTTTGGCGGGTACGCACATCCATTTTTTGGATCCGGTTAGCCGAAACAAAAAAGTATGGACTATCGGCGCACAGGATGTTGCCGCAATCGGCGAGCTTTTTTCCACAGGCAAAATCAATGTCGAGCGCGTGGTTTCCCTGGCAGGGCCTTCAGTAAAAAATCCCCGTCTGCTCAAAACCAGAATTGGCGCGGCGATAGATGATGTTACCGTCAGCGAGTTAAGTGATGGGGAGAATCGGACTATTTCAGGCTCTGTACTCTCAGGCTACACCGCTGCCGGCGAAACAGCATTTCTGGGTAGATATCATCAACAAATTTCTGTTTTACCAGAGGGCAATCAGCGAGAATTTCTGGGATGGTTGAGTCTCGGGTTTAATCTGTATTCGGTGAAGAATATCGTTGCTTCAAAGTTACTCCCCGGCAAGAAGTTCAATTTTAACACATCCACAAACGGAGATGCCAGGGCGATAGTGCCTATGGGGAATTATGAAAAAGTCATGCCGCTTGACATTATGCCCCTCTTCCTGTTACGCTCTTTAGCGGTTAACGATTTGGAAGACTGCGAAAAACTTGGGATTCTTGAGTTGGACGAAGAAGATTTAGCGCTATGCACCTACGTCTGCCCATCAAAGCTTGATTACGGCCCTATGTTGAGGAAGAACCTAACTATATTGGAAAAGGAAGGCTAGTGAAATTTTTAAGAAATTTTTTGGACAACCAGGAAAAACATTTCCTGGAAGGCGGAAAACTTAAGAGTTTATACCCGCTTTACGAATTAACGGACACGTTTCTTTTTACATCCGGAAATGTAACGAAAACAGGTTCGCACATACGTGATGCACTTGACCTGAAACGGATGATGATTACGGTTGTTTACGCGCTTATTCCGGCCATTGCCATGGCGCTTTACAATACCGGCTTGCAAGCAAACCTTGCACTTCAAAAGTTGGGATTAACTGTGGTGGAAGGCTGGCGCGGTAGTTTGTTGCAGCTACTCGGCGCAGGAGTTGACCCCACAAGTATTCTGGATAATGTTTTACATGGCGCACTTTATTTTCTTCCCATTTATTTATTAACAGTTATTGCCGGTGGTGTTTGGGAGGTTGTGTTTGCAGTGGTGCGCAAGCACGAAGTTAACGAGGGTTTTCTGGTCACAAGTATATTATTTCCTTTAATCCTGCCCCCGGATATCCCTTGGTGGCAGGTCATTGTCGGAATCTCTTTCGGTGTTATTATTGGCAAAGAAATCTTCGGTGGTGTGGGTATGAATATTCTTAACCCCGCACTTACCGGTCGTGCATTTTTGTACTTTGCTTACCCTGCTGCTATCTCCGGCGACACCGCCTGGGTTGCAGTCGATGGCTTTAGCCGTGCAACCCCGTTGGCCGAATTTGCTGACCCGGCTTTACAAGTATCTGTAAGTGTGAAAGATGCTTTTATCGGATTTATTCCCGGTTCCATGGGAGAAACTTCCGCGCTCGCCTGCTTGATTGGAGCCTTTATATTGATAGTTACCAAAATCGGCTCCTGGCGCATTATGCTGAGTTTACTGCTCGGAATGGTTGCCACAGCAAGCTTGTTCAATTTTATAGGGAGCGATACGAACGCTATGTTTCAGGTTACACCGTTATGGCATTTTGTTCTCGGCGGTTTTGCATTTGGCGCCATATTCATGGCAACTGACCCTGTGAGCGCTTCCATGACAAGTCAAGGGCAGTGGTTTTATGGCGTGTTAATTGGCGCATTAACGGTGTTGGTACGCGTAATAAATCCGGCATACCCTGAGGGCATTATGCTGGCCATTCTATTCGGAAACGTATTTGCCCCAATTATCGATAAAGTTTTCATAAATAAAAATATCAAAAGGAGAATGTTGAGAAATGTCTGATGATAGTATAGGTAAGACACTCGGTGTCGCCCTGGCTGTCTGCATTGTTTGCTCCGTTTTGGTTTCTACAGCCGCTGTTAAATTAAGCAGCATTCAGGAGCACAATAAAAAAGTAGACAAAATTAAAAATATTTTGCAGGCCGGCGCGTTATACCAGGACGGAATGGACGTTGTTAAGACCTACGAAGAAAAAATTGAGCCGGTCATGATTGACCTCGAAACCGGTGAGCAGGTTGCTGAAGATATATTCAATGAAGAATTGAGCATTGAAACTTTTGACATAAAAACCATTTCTGAGCATGCTGAATACAGCGTCCGGATTTCACAAAAAAATGATATCGCCGGTATTAAAAGAAGACCGAAATACATGGTGATTTACTTTGTGAAAACTGCCGGAGAAATCGAAAAAATCATCTTTCCGATTTATGGCAAAGGCTTGTGGTCTACGTTGTATGGCTTTGTTGCAATTAGCAACGACTTCAAAACAGTTGAGGGACTAACTTTTTATGAACATGGTGAAACCCCCGGCCTTGGTGGTGAAGTTGACAATCCAAAATGGAAAGCTTCCTGGAAAGGCAAACAAGCATTTGACAAAAATTATGAACTTATCCTTACAGTTTTAAAAGGTGCTGTTGACCCATCTAAACCTGGAGCCGAGCACCAGATTGACGGTCTTGCCGGTTCGACTATTACAACTCGCGGGGTAGATAACCTGGTGAAATACTGGCTGCAGGATCAAGGTTACGGAGCGTTTCTGGCCAAATTGCGCAGCGGAGGTACAAATGAGCAAATATAAAGATGTTCTGTTCGAACCTATATTTAAGAACAACCCAATCGCGTTGCAAATATTGGGACTGTGCTCTGCGCTCGCGGTTACAACTAAAATGGAAACCGTACTCGTAATGTCGCTTGCTGTTATTTTGGTGACAGCATTCTCTAATTTTTCAGTTAGTTTAATCAGAAATTATATCCCAAGCAGCATTCGCATAGTTGTGGAAATGACAATTATTGCATCTTTGGTAATTATTGCTGATCAGTTTATTAAAGCGTTTGCCTACGATATCAGCAAGCAGCTTTCAATTTTTGTTGGCCTTATCATCACAAACTGTATTATTCTTGGAAGAGCTGAAGCTTTTGCATTAAAAAATCCACCAGGAATTAGTTTTGTTGATGGTATCGGCAACGGCATAGGCTACAGTTTGGTTTTAATAATTGTTGGTTTTTTCAGGGAACTTGTCGGCTCAGGCAAACTGGTCGGCATGACCATCCTGCCGCTTCACACAGAAGGTGGCTGGTACGTCCCCAATGGATTATTTCTGTTATCCCCAAGTGCTTTCATTTTAATCGGTTTTATTATCTGGGCATTAAGAACCTGGAAGCCGGAACAAGTTGAAGAGGAATAGAGAATGGTTGAGCAACTTATCAGTATCTTTTTAAAGTCGGTTTTTATTGAAAACCTTGCGCTGTCATTTTTTCTTGGAATGTGTACTTACATCGCTGTTTCCAAGCAGGTTGAAACCTCAACAGGACTTGGTATTGCGGTGATTGTGGTACAAACCATTACTGTACCCGTTAATAACCTTCTGTACACTTATGTTTTAAAAGGTGGCGCGCTGGCCTGGGCTGGCTTACCAGATGTAAATTTAACATTTCTGGGACTAGTGGTCTATATTGGCGTAATAGCCGCAATAGTACAAATTCTGGAAATGGCGCTCGATAAATTTATGCCGGCACTATACAATGCACTCGGCATCTTCCTGCCTTTGATTACCGTGAACTGTGCTATTCTTGGCGGCTCGCTTTTTATGGTAGAAAGAAATTATAATTTTGCCGAAAGCGTCGTTTACGGTGTTGGTTCAGGAACCGGTTGGGCAATGGCTATTATTGCTCTGGCCGGCATCCGCGAAAAAATGAAATATAGCAACGTCCCGGATGGCCTGCGAGGACTTGGCATTACCTTTGTCACAGTTGGTTTAATCGCAATGGCCTTTATGTTATTTTCGGGAATTCAACTCTAGGAGAGATTTTTTATGACTGGCTTAAGTCTTATCGCACTTGGCGTGGTAATGTTTACGCTGATTGTGGTTCTTTTGGTTGTGGTAATTATTTTAGCAAAATCAAAATTGGTTGCCAGCGGCAGCGTTAACATTACTATTAATGATAACTCTGATCACGTTTTAAAAGTACCGGTTGGCGGCAAACTTTTAGGCGCTCTTGCAGACCAGGATCTGTTTCTTCCTTCTGCTTGTGGTGGTGGTGGAACTTGTGGTGAGTGCCGGGTTGTAGTTAAAGATGGCGGCGGCGATGTACTACCCACTGAAAAATCAAAATTGAACCGGCGCCAAATTCGAGACAAATATCGGTTGTCCTGTCAGGTTGCAGTGAAAAACGATATGAACCTGGAAGTTCCTCCGGAAATGTTTGAAATCAAAAAATGGGAATGCACCGTTCGATCAAACAAAAACGTAGCGACTTTTATCAAAGAACTGGTTCTTGAGTTGCCGACGGGCGAAAACGTTGATTTTCGTGCCGGTGGTTATATTCAAATTGAAGCGCCGGCTCACGAAGTTCGATATGATCAATTTTTAGTTGAAGATGAATACAAAGAGGATTGGGATAAATTTAATCTTTGGCGTTTTGTTTCAAAGGTAGATGAAGATGTCGTTCGTGCTTATTCTATGGCGAACTATCCGGAAGAAAAAGGCATCATCATGCTCAATGTACGTGTGGCATCCCCACCGCCGCGCATGCCCGATGTTCCTCCCGGTAAAATGTCTTCATTTATATTTAACTTAAAGCCGGGTGACAAAGTCACCATTTCAGGGCCTTATGGTGAGTTTTTCGCCAGAGATACCAGAAATGAAATGATCTTTATTGGTGGTGGCGCGGGTATGGCGCCAATGCGCTCCCACATCTTTGATCAGCTCAAGAGAATACATACAGACCGCAAAGTATCATACTGGTATGGCGCCAGAAGCTTGAGAGAAATGTTTTATGAGGATGATTTCAATACGCTGCAAAAAGAGAACGTGAATTTTAAATGGCATGTTGCGCTCTCCGAACCAATGCCCGAAGATAACTGGAATGGCTATGTTGGGTTCATTCACCAGGTTCTATTTGATAAGTATTTGAAAGAACATCCTGCACCCGAAGATTGTGAATACTACATGTGCGGCCCGCCAATGATGAACAGCGCCGTTATCAAAATGCTCGAAAATCTGGGCGTGGAACCAGAAAATATCATGCTGGATGATTTTGGCGGATAGAGTTACTTCAGTTTTGACCCTTAGAATTTGTTGGTTGAAAGAAGAGCGAAGGGTGATACGCTCTTCGCTTTACAGTTTTTTCATCACTCCATTTTATTTACTAACCAGAGGAGAATGTTATGAAAATCGCACAAGAAATACTGCATGAAAAAGGTGGAGATGTCATTTGTGTTTCACCCGATACCACCCTTCATGATGCGCTGACAAAAATGGTTAAAAAGAATATAGGCGCTATGCTTATAAAAGAAGCTGATAAGATTATCGGAATCTGGACAGAGCGTGATTTAATGAAAAGTTCTATAAAACCAGGTTTTGACCCAAAGACAGCCAAAATCAAAGATCACATGACCAAAAAGCTGGTTTCAACACCGCACAATGCGACTGTTTATAATTTGCAGGATAAGTTTGTTGGTCAAAGGCTGCGTCACTTACTTGTAGAAAAAGATGGCGAGTTTATTGGAATTTTATCACCGGGCGATGTCATGCGCGCAACCCTTGATGAAAAGGATCATGAGTTGAAAGAACTTAACGCCAAAGTTAGCTGGGACTATTACGAAGATTGGCGCTGGAAAACCCGGAAGAAAAATTGACACCGGATATCTCAAAATTTTCTTTCACCTATTAAAACTAAGCCGACCATGACCCTACCCACCAGAATGTTTTCCATCCTCTATTTAGCGCTGCTTTTTTTTTCAAGTTGTTCTCCACCAGATGATTCCAAAGTTCTCCATATCCAGGGCAGAACTATGGGGACTTCATTTTCAATAAAGCTTATTAAGGGTTCTCTTGACATTGACTATTCAAAAATTGAACCTGGAGTCAATGAACTGCTCGTGGAAGTGAACCGGCAAATGTCCACTTATCAAAAGGATTCTGAAATATCCCGATTCAACCAATATACCGGCACCGACTGGTTCATCATTTCACCGGATTTTGCCCACGTGCTGCAGCAGGCGCTCGACATTTCCGTAGTTTCTGATGGCGCGTTCGATGTTACCGTTGGCCCGCTGGTGAATTTATGGGGCTTTGGTCCGGAACACCATTTGGACAAAATCCCAACTGACGATGAAGTTATTGAACGAAAAAAGTGGATCGGGCACAATAAGCTAACTGTACAAAAAGAACCTCCGGCTGTCAAAAAAACATCGGCTGGCATTTACGTTGATCTTTCCGCTATCGCAAAAGGTTTTGGCGTCGATAAAGTATCGCAATATCTTGATAGTCTTGATTTGAATCATTATATGGTTGAAATAGGCGGCGAAGTTCGCGTTAAAGGAATGAAAGGCAAGCAACATTGGCGCATCGGCGTGAATTCACCGAATGGGGATGCCCTGCAAAAAGTTCTGCAAATTAGCAAAATTGCATTGGCAACTTCAGGAGATTATTTTAATTATTTTGAAAAAGACGGCGTTCGTTATTCACATACAATTGATCCTCGTACCGGCAGACCGGTAACGCACAAACTTGCATCTGTAACTGTATTACACGATACCTGCATGCTGGCAGATGGATTTGCAACTGCGATAGATGTCCTGGGACCGGAAAAAGGCTATGAGTTTGCAATAAAAAGAATGCTGCCTGTGTTTATGATTATACGGGATGGCGATAAGTTTATTGAAAAAATGACCCCGGAATTTGAAGCGTTTGTTTTAGAAAATTGAGCGTATCATGACTGAATATTTAGTAGTATTTGGATTTTTTATTATTGGTTTCACCTTTATGGCATTGATGTTAATTTTTGCTAAATTCAAAAAGACAAAGTCTGCCTGCTGTGGTGATATTCTTGACAATTCCGAAAAAAAAGAAAACTGTTATACTTGCCCGAATAGAGGCGAGCATTTCGAAAATGGAGAAGACGGCCAACTGCTGCCAATACAAAGTAGTTAATAACCAGCCCAATATTTGCTTTTCTTAACATAAGAAACATTCCTTGCTTTCCCTCTACAATTTCTTTATATTTTTTTAGTACAAGCGCTCTACATAAATACCCGTGACTTTGCCGAAAGCAATTTGCTTTCAAAAATGACATTGAGTTCCAACTGCATCGGTTTATTGTTCATTTGCTAAAACTTCGCGCTTCTTCTTTTTTAATTGGGGGGAGGGTAAGTATGGACAAAGCTAATCTTCACGCACAAATTGAACAGGTTTGGGGGAAAATGTTTTTCGCAGGAATTCTTATTTGTTTAACCGCACCTTTTGCGATCATTCCATGGCTAAAAGATATGGGCATTGCAAGTCTCGATCTTTCATTTGTCCAATGGCTGTGGCGTAATACGCCAGAATTAAATCAGGAAATCACGACTTTGGGAATTGCAACGAATACTACAATACTGGTTTGGATTGCACTTGGACTTTTACTATTTGGGGTACTTTATTTTGCATCAAAACTCAAATATCTCGAGCTTCTGGAAAGTTTTAGAGATGAGGCCGAAAAACGTCTGCGTGTAGAAGGCTATATGCTAAAAGAAAGAGAAAAATTCGCTAGCAAGTAAAACAAAAAACGCATTATATTGTGTGTATTGATGTTCCTACTCTGTTTTGTTTTCTGCAAGTATAGACACAATTTTCGATAAATTCTCAATATTCCCCACACTACATTTAATTATCACCATAACTTATTACAAATCGGAACGACAACCCTATAGTGATTTTTACTAAAATTCCCTTGAGTTTATTGCAAGGTTGTCATACCTTGTATACTTCTTATTAAGATTCACTAAAAAAAATCTCTGGTTAGTTGTAAGTTGTTTACCAGTAAACTTTTACTAAAAACCAAAGGAGGTTAAGATGAAGAGAGGACTATTAAAATCATTGGTGATTTTGGTACTTTCGGCGTCTGTATGGATGATCGGCTGCACTACTGAAGAGGAGAGCAAACCGGCTGAAAAGGAAATGGCAGCTTCGATGGTATTCCTGGGACACAAAGTTGCAGACTATGCAGCATGGCGACCTGTGTATGACGCCGGTGAACCAGATAGAGCGAAAGCAGGTATGAAGGAAATGGGTATTTACCGCGGTGCTGATGATGGGAATATGCTAATGGTAGTTTGGGAAACTGCTGATGTGGCAGCTCTCAATGCCAGGATGGAATCCCCTGAATTGGCAGAAAAAATGAAACAAGGGGGTATTGCCAGCAAGCCGGAAATCTGGACCGGCGGTATGATGCGTGAAGGTGCAGGCGTTACTTTTCTAAAACACAAAGTTGCAGATTATGCGGCATGGCGACCACTCTACGATGCGGATGCCTCAAGAAGAGCGGAAGCGGGCTTAGGAGAAATGGGTGTTTACCGCGGTGCCGACGATGAAAATATGATCTTGATGGTTTGGAATACTGAGAATGGAAACGTTGTACAGGGCATGTTGGAATCAGCAGACCTTGCAGCTAAAATGAAAGAGGCCGGTGTAATGAGTAAGCCAGAGGCCTGGATGGCTGATGCACATACAGATATGACTGCTACCAAAGAATAAAATATGAATCGGCTGGGGAGACCCAGCCGATTCTATTTAATGGTTCATCAATACACTTTCCCCAATGACTTCTTAATTCTAAATATGGTCTAAGGCAACTTGCAAATCTTCAGCAATATCGTGCCAGTCTTCCAACCCAACTGATAGCCGAATGGCGCCCGGCTCCATTCCCATTTTACGTTTTTCTTCATCCGGCAAACTGGCGTGTGTCATGGAATAAGCATTTTCCATCAGAGTCTTCATATACCCCAAGCTCACCGCAAGTGTAATGCAATAAGCATGATCGGCAACATAATCGATAAATTTTTCCACCTTTGGGTGTTGTCCACCTTCTATTTTAGCATCTTTCAGAGTAAAATAGATCATGTTGCCCGGTGCAAATTTACCCTCGTGGGTTTGCATTTGCCGTTTGGCGAGTTCATATTGCGGATGTTCTTCAAAACCGGGGAATGTCACCTCATCGATTTTGGGATTTCCCCGCAGAAATTTTGCCACGTATTGCGCGGTTTTTATCTGGTTGGAAAAACGCGTTGCCAGTGAGGGTAAACCATACACCAAAAAAGTCCAGGCACTCCTAGGATTTAGTACGCCACCGAAATCTTTACGGTAAACCAGCAACTTGCTGTGATAGCTATGCGGCCCTATCACCGCACCGCCCATATCGGTGCCAAAGCCGCTAATTCCCTTTGTTAAACTCTGGACAGAAAAGTCAGCGCCATGTTCAATTGGCCGCTGGCCATAGGGTGTGGCAAAAGTGTTATCCACAACAATTTTGATTTGATGTTCTTCCGGACGGTTTTTATTTATTTCATCAACCATCTTACGTTTAGCGGCAATATCTACCAAAGTGAGGGTCGGGTTGATCGGAGTTTCAAAATAGAGAACACGGGTTTTGTCAGTTATCGCCTGTCTCAATGCCTCTTCGTCATTTACATCTACCCACTTTGTTTGAATACCAAATCGGGGCAGCCAATTATTAAACAGACTGTAGGTACAGCCATAAGTTATTTCATGAGCAACCACTTCATGACCTTGTTCACAAAGCACACAAACAGCAGCGCTAATGGCAGCCATACCATTGGCAAAAGTTAAACACATCTCACCGCTTTCTGCATAAGCCAGGTTTTCTTCAAGCATACCACGACTAGGTTCTTCGAGTCTGTCATAAATATAAATCGGGCTTTGTTTGGTTCCATCAATAGTATCGTCGGCAAATTCGAGAAAGCCCTGGGCACCGCGATTGGCCGAACTGAGTCTGTACATTGCCGAGGTAGAAATAGGTGGATTTATATGGTGGTCGTAATCCCATTTTTTACTTTCATAGTTACCGTGAATCAAATGTGTGCGTACCCGGTATTGCTCTTTGTTTTTTTTGCGTTTCATTTTATCGGTGTTCATTACGTTTTGTTCTAAGCTCCCAGATATAAGTATTTTAGTTAAGCAGGATAACCAAAATCACGATAGTAAGCCACCTGCATCAAATGATTTTCTTTGTTTTCATGTGCTCCAAGTTCTAAAACTAACTGGTTAATGTCATTCTTAATATGGTTCAGCTTTACTCTATCCACTGCATCCAATGCTTTCAATCCTTCCAAAACGGTATCAATGGAAGCAATCATTTCTTCATGCTCAAGCATCAATGATTCTACTTTGTTTGCTTCCTGTGGTGCGGCTTTGAGGACTTCGCGCATAAAACCGCCTTCTTCTTCCAAGTCAAAATGTTTGAGTAATGCATTTTTGAAATCGCGAAGTTTCCAAAGAAAGTGCAGCCGCCACTCCGCAAACCCTTCTTCCTCTACCTCACCAAAAATAATTGTCTTTAACTCACTCATTTGTTTGTTAAGTTGAACGTGTTCCTTTTCAACTTCTTTTGCGATTTTCAATCTTTCTAATGACATAGAACCTCCATTTTGGTTTTAACTCATGGTACCCCTTTCACTTAATTTTTATTTTATACTTGTATGAATATTATAAAACTAAAGTTGGTGTTCATCATTAATATAATTGCTTTTGTTTGCCCGCTCAGCCATAAATGTTTTCAGCATATCCAAAGCGGAAACAATTCCAATGATCTGCTCCTTTCTGGTAACGAAGAGTCTGTGAATTCTCCCGGACAGCATAATTGAAGCGAGTTGTTTTAATGGCGTATCCGCTTCAACTTTATAGATAAAAGGAGTCATAATATCCCGCACAGTTAAAGTATCACTTTCCTCCAGGTGATAGCCGGTGGTTTCTTCATTTGAAAAACCTTCCCAATCTCGCATGATAAAATCGTTATTAATTTTATCGGAAACAATGTGCTCACGGCGGGGTTCGTTACGGGCAATATCGGTTAAAGTAACAACGCCAATTGGTTTATCATTTTCATCTACTACCGGGGCGCCGGTTATCATCTTGTCAACGAAGAAATCAGAAACTTCTTCAATTGACATAGTTTCTTTTACGGTAAGCACCGGGGCAGTCATGATGTCTTTTGCGGTAAGATTGACCATGAACATTTTTCTGCTCCTTTTTTAGAAATGAATGGTGAATAAATATGGAATGCAGTTTTGTGCAAAAGTTAATAATACAAAAGCCATACCAGTTTTCGTATCTATAAAATATGTCGTATAAAAACTTGAAAACATATCACTTATATTGCAACAATCTATTTGATACAAAACCACAAATTTCTTATTTTTAGGAAACTGACACAAAGTGGTTCTCAATTCTGCAAAAAGTGAATTCGTTATTCACCCGCTTAAATGGAGCTATCCGTGCAAATAAAAACTATTTCTGTTGAAGTGAAGCTAATTCTGGTTTTTAGTATTCAAGCTTGCGCAATAACCTTGATTTCCATAGAACAAATAACTACATTTCGCCAAATAACGAAATGATTTTATGCGAACACTCATTAAAACATTCAAAGCATTATCGGATCCCAATCGGATCCGAATTTTAAAAATGCTACAGGTCAGATCCCTATGCGTTTGTGAAATTCGTGAAATTCTATTACTGGCAAATTCCACCGTATCGAAACATTTGACATTATTGCGCGATGCCGAACTGATTCTTGATTACAAAGATGGTAAATGGGTTAACTATTATTTAAATACTTCAACAACAGAAAAATATGTCAGTCAATTATTGCCATTTATCGCTAACTGGCTTCCGGATGATAAGACCGTGCAATCCGATGCCCAAAAAGTAAAAGATGTTAACCGGGATATAATTTGTCGAGCCTGATAACGATATTTTTTAAGAATCCACTTTATTGCAAAAAGGAGCAAATTAAATTTTGGAAAAAGTCACTAAAAAATTGTCCTTTCTAGATAGATATTTAACACTCTGGATTTTTCTCGCTATGTTTGTTGGTGTTTTTTCAGGATATATCTTCCCGGGAATTGTTGAATTCTGGAATACCTTCCAGATTGGTACAACCAATATTCCCATCGCCATAGGTTTGATCTTGATGATGTACCCGCCTCTGGCCAAGGTCAGGTATGAGGATTTGGGTAAAGTCTTTCGCAACTGGCGTATATTGACCCTGTCACTTGTGCAAAATTGGATTATCGGTCCAATACTGATGTTTTTTCTCGCAATTGTCTTTTTAAACGGTTATCCCGAATATATGTATGGCCTGATTATGATTGGCCTGGCGCGGTGTATTGCGATGGTGATTGTATGGAACGAATTGGCGAAGGGTGACAGTGAATATGCCGCCGGGTTGGTGGCTTTTAATTCTATATTTCAGGTTTTATTCTTTTCGGTTTACGCTTATATTTTTATTACAATTTTACCAACATGGTTTGGTCTGGCAGGAACGGCAGTTGAAGTCACTATCGGACAAATTGCGGAAAGTGTTTTCATCTATCTGGGTATTCCGTTTCTTGCCGGCATAACAACACGCTTTGTATTGATTAGAAGCAAAGATAAAGAATGGTACCATAACAAATTTATCCCCAAAATCAGCCCCATCACTTTGATTGCCCTCCTCTTTACAATCATTGTCATGTTCTCGTTAAAGGGCGAAATTATTGTAAAAATTCCGATGGATGTTGTTCGAATTGCCATACCGCTATTTATCTATTTTGTAGTGATGTTTCTGGTCTCATTTTACATGGGAAGGAAGGTCGGTGCAGATTATTCCAAAACCGCAACGCTATCATTTACTGCTGCCAGTAATAATTTTGAATTGGCGATCGCGGTTGCAATTGCAGTATTTGGAATTAACTCAGGGGAAGCGTTTGCTGCCGTTATTGGGCCTTTGGTCGAGGTGCCCGTATTAATCGCTTTGGTAAATGTAGCTTTGTGGTTTCAAAAAAAATATTTTATCCACGTTGAACAGGGCACAGTTGAAGCGCCGAATATTTGTCCATAATATTTACAGTCATATTACTGCTTTGATATAAAAGGCCTCTATCAAAACGTCCAGACCCTTACTTCTATCATTGTGCCAGTGTGAAACGGAGTGTCACTGTAGTTTAATCGATTTCCAAATCCTGTTCAATATCCCTATTAGTGTCCATCCGGAAAGTACCTTTTCCCGTCATTCTCGTACGCTTTAAGCAGGAATCCAGGCATGAACCATGAATGGATTCCCGGCAAGAACATTCGGGAATGACGACCCAGGATGGACACTAATCAAATCACCAACATTCTCAAAACCCAACTAAAAATCGTAATAATTCGGCTGACCCCGACTCAACGCTCTTCCACAGATGCGTGATGCGCAACCAGGCGTTCAACATCGCCAAGAGAAGTTGCGGCTACGAACAATTTCAATTTGGTAGCCACCACCTTTGCTTCGGTTGCAATCCCTTTTACGCACAGCGACAACATACCGCCAAAGCCGTTAGTCATCTGACGTTTGGTCATCAAATATCCCGCACATAACACAACTTCCACCTTTACAAACCAGCAATATTATAAAGAACTTGCAGAAATATTCGATAATATTTTTGATACATAAAATGTTGAAATGACACCCCCGCTATTTTAATTGCGGATGATAGTCCAGATAATATGATTTCAATAAAAGCACCACTATCCTCTGAAAACTCCATTTTAGAAGCGACTGACAGACAGATGGGATTAGAAATGTTCCGGCAATATAAACCTGGTGTTATTGATATCATGTTTCCCCGGTTGGCTGGAATGGCCATATTGAAAAAAGTAAAAGCGGATAAAAATCTTTTCGAACTTCCGGCAATAACAATTACTGCCAAAGCAATGAAGGGTGATAAAGAAAAAATATTGGAAGCCGGATTTGATGATTATATAGCCAAACCATTCAAGAACGATATTTTGGTCGAAAAAACTAAAACCTTATTGAAGAACAAATTAATGCTAATATCATTAATGGTGCCCAAGGGAAAACTCTATAATGCTTAAAATCTTAGTCATTGATGACAGAAGAGACAATTTGACATCTATTAAAAACCTGATAAAAACTTATCAACCCGGCTATAAGATCATTACCGCACTATCCGGTGTGGAAGGCCTCAAATTAGCCGCCAGAGAAAAGCCCGATACGATTTTGCTGGATATTAGTATGCCGGAAATGGACGGTTTTGAAGTTTGCAGGCAATTAAAACACGACGATCAATTAAAATGTATTCCAATCATTTTTCTTACTACCGTTAAAACAAGTTCGCAAGATCAGATTAAGGGATTGGAATTAGGTGCTGATGCTTATCTATCGAAACCAATCCATCAAGATGAATTAATCGCTCACCTTCGTGTCACGCTGAGAATAAAGGCCGCAGAAGATGGACTGCGCGCCGAAAAATTATCATTGGAACAAAAAGTTGTTGAACGAACCAACGAACTGGAAAATACGATCACCAGTTTGAAAAAATCGGAGGGTGCGCTACGTGAAAGTAAGGATAAATACAAAATGTTTTTTACCACGCTACCTAATGGGTGGGCCTTTCACGAAATAATTCTAAATGACAATAATGAACCCGTAGACTATGTAATTCTCGAGATTAACGATGCTTTTGAAAAAATTACCGGCTTAAGAGGGGAAGATGTTATTGGTAAAAAAGCGACAGAAGCCATACCCGGTATTGAGAACGCAGAACCAGATCTAATTAGTCTGTACGGCAAAGTTGCTCTTACCGGAGAAAATACCAAGACGAGTTTTCACTTCGAACCTTTTGGAAAATGGTTTTCTGTGGCCGTTTCGAGCCCTCAAAAAGGGTTTTTTATCACGGTATTTGAAGACATCACCGAACACAAACAGGCGGAAGAGGCATTGCTGAAAAATGAAAATCGGTTGCGCCTTGTGACGGATGCCACCAATGCCGGAGTGTGGGATTGGAACATAAAAACAGGTAAAGTCTTCTTTAGTTCACATTGGAAAGAATCACTGGGTTATTCTGAAGCAGAAGTCCCTAACAATGCAAGATTTTGGAAAAAAGTTGTTCACCCGGATGATATGAAGGAATTACACATTGCTCTGCAAAAGCACCTTGATGGTGAAACCGACCATTTTGAGTTTGAAAAGCGATTGCTTAAAAAAAATGGTGAATATCGTTTAAATCTGTCCAAAGGAAAAGTTGTGGAGTGGGATACAGATGGTAAACCTTTACGAATGGTTGGTGTAGATATGGATATCACCAATCGTAAACACGAGGCGGAAAAGCTGAAAACATTAAGCGCTGCCATAGAGCAAAGCCCTGCTTCTGTAGTGATTACCAACCCCCAGGGACAAATTGAATATGTCAACCCGAAGTTTTGCCGACTGACCCAGTATTCAGCAAAAGAAGTAATAGGTGAGAACCCACGTGTCCTTCAGGGGGGTGAAGTATCGAAAGATACATACGAACAACTCTGGGAAACTGTACTCGCCGGTGAGGAGTGGCGGGGTGAATTTCATAATAAAAAGAAAAATGGTGAGCTGTATTGGGAAAATGCGATCATCTCTCCCATCTTAAATGAAAATCGAGAGGTTACCCATATTTTGGCTGTCAAAGAGGATATCACTGAACGCAGACAGATTGAGGCTGATCTCTCCGCCCAAAAAGATTTGCTTCAAAAAATTGTTGACCAGAGCGAGGAAGGCATTGTCGTCATCGATCCGGATTTTAATTTCCTACTTGCTAATAATTTTGCTGAAAAGACTCTTGGGATCGGAACAACGAATACCCGGCTTGAAAAATTATTTGACACTTACGGCCTTTTTGAGGATGACGGAATTACGCCTTTAACGTTAAAAAAATATCCACTCGTGCGGGCATTGAAAGGGGAGGCTGTAAGGTATTTTGAAATGGTAATAAGGAATGACGAGCTCTCTGACATCAAATTTGTAAGCGTGAATGCAGCTCCCCTGAAAAATGAGCAAGAACAAATAATTGGCGCTGTTGGAACATTTCATGATATAACCAGAAATAAAAGATCCGAGGAGATTTTAGAAAATGCACACCTTGAAACCGAGCAATTACTGGCTTCAATCTCGTCAACTTTAATTGGTATCGATGAGAATGACCGAATCTCGCGTTGGAACGAAGCCGCAGAAAGAACATTTGAACTTAAGGCTGAGACTCTGGTTGGCAAACCATTTCCCCAATGTGGCATTAAATGGGATTGGATTGAAATATTCGAACGTATCGCAGAATGCAGAGACAAAGATAAACCGGCACACCTGCATGACATCCAATTTACTCGCCCTGATGACAGAGACGGCTTTCTCGATATTACTGTTAGCCAAATACTGAAAGAAGAAGGTGCCCACGCTGGCTACCTTCTGCTGGCAACTGAAATTACAGAACGCAAAAACCTGGAAAGTCAACTTTCTAATGCCCAGAAATTGGAATCGATTGGGCAGCTGGCAGCCGGTATTGCTCATGAAATTAATACCCCGATTCAGTACGTTGGGGACAATACGCACTTTCTGAATCAGGCTTTTGAAAGAGTGTCCAAAGTACTTAGAAAAAACTCTGAATTACTTGAAGCAACCAAGGGAAATTCGACGGATTCTTCTCTTGTTGATGAAATGGAATCAATCATTAAAGACAATAAAATTGAGTACATCCTTGATGAAATTCCTTCGGCAATCCAAGAGACTCTTGGCGGCGTAGAGCACGTTGCCAACATCGTTAGAGCCATGAAGGAATTTTCTCATCCGGGGAATGAAGAAAAAACCCTGACCGATATTAACAAAGCTTTGGATAGCACCATAACCGTCTCACGCAATGAATGGAAGTATGTAGCAGAAATGGAAAAAGATTTTGCGCCTTCAATACCATTAGTCCCTTGCCTGCCGGGTGAATTAAACCAGGTATTTTTAAATTTAATTACCAACGCAGCACATGCAATTGCCGATGCAGCAGCAAAACAAGGAACCGAAGGGTTGGGTAAAATCAGAATAAGTTCTGCCTTAAAAGAAGACTCTGTTGAAATACGGATCAGCGACACAGGTACAGGAATTCCTTTAAAGATTAGAAAAAAAATATTTGATCCTTTTTTTACAACTAAAGAGGTTGGGAAGGGCACAGGCCAGGGATTGGCCATTTCTCATAACGTTATAAAAGAAAAACATGATGGGGAATTAACTTTTGAAACCGAGATTGGAAAGGGGACAACTTTTATTATCCGGTTACCTCTAAATAGTTCACAAGGATAGGCAATTGAAATGAAAAAACAAATTCTGTTTGTTGACGACCAACCTGAACTCCTGCGCGGCTTAAGGAGGATGTTATTTGATATGAGCAGTGATTGGGATATGGAGTTTGCTGAAGGTGGACAACAAGCTTTGGATATTTTAGAAAAAAGTGCTTTTGATGTGGTGGTTTCTGATATGCGTATGCCAGGCATGGATGGCGCAGAGTTATTGACGAGAGTGAAAGAACAATACCCCCGCATGATACGAATAATTCTTTCAGGGTATTCTGATAAAGAATTGATATTTAAATCAGTCGGGGCAACCCATCAGTTTCTTGCGAAACCACTGGACGGTAAAAAACTGAAAGAAATTCTTACAAGAGCTTTTATCTTGCGAGACATATTGTCTGACTCTAATCTCAAAAAGGTGGTGGGCGACATCCGCTCACTTCCAAGTATGCCAACGATCTATCAGGAGCTTGTATCGGAATTACAAAAACCGGATGTCACAATGAAAAAACTCGGAGATATTGTTTCTCGGGACGTTGGAATGACTGCAAAAATGATGCAGCTTGTTAATTCAGCTTTTTTTGGCCTTCCCATTCATGTTGAGGATCCTATACATGCTGCCAAATTGTTGGGTCCGGACACCCTGAGAGCGCTCGTACTTTCGGTGCAGATATTTTCGAAATTTGAGAAACTGGAACTATCCGGCCTTTCTATTGAGCAATTTACAAATCACAGCATGACGGTGGGCACGCTTGCAAAAGAAATAACCCTTTATGAAAAACAGGATAAAGCGATTGCAGACAATGCCCTGATCGCAGGAATGCTTCACGACGTTGGGAAATTAATTCTTGCTCAAAAACTGCCCGACAAATACGGAGAGGTTTTAACTCATGCCAAAAAAGAGGACATAGGCGTTTGGAAGGCAGAGAAATGTTTTATCGGTACTACCCACGCTGAGGTTGGAGCTTATTTGCTCGGTTTATGGGGTTTGCCAGATGATATTATTGAAGCGGTTGCTTTCCACCATGAGCCACAAAAAAATAGCCACCAGAATTTTTCGGTATTAACAGCTGTACATGTTGCGAATGAAATACATGAAACATCGAGTTCCGGCGATAACCAAATGACCACTGAAACAGTGAACCTGGAATATTTAACAGACCTTGGGTTAGATGACAGAATCTCTCATTGGCTGGAACACTGCAAGAAAATTTTAGAAAAAAAGAAAATGATATGACACAGAAAATTCTTTTCGTTGATGATGATGACAATATTCTCCGGAGCTACAAACGTCTTATAGGGTATGAGTTCGCTATCGATACCGCATTGGGTGGCCGGGAAGGATTGGAGCTGCTAAAAAAAGAAGAGCCATATGCAGTGGTTATATCCGACATGCGGATGCCGATAATGAACGGCAGTGAATTTCTGAGCCGCGTCCATGCGGAATGGCCGGACACGGTTCGAATGTTATTAACCGGTCAGGCTGAAATAGACGATGCGATTGCAGCGGTAAATAAAGGGCAAATTTTTCGTTTTCTAACAAAACCCTGCCCGCCGGACGTTCTAATGCCTGCTATTAAAGCGGGTTTGGAGCAATACCGATTGGTAACCAGCGAAAAGGAGCTTTACGAAAAAGTGCTGCATTCCAATAAGTTGCTGAAAGTAGCAAAAGATGTGATTTCCAAAGAAAAGGTTAAAATCGACAATCTGGTTGAGAGCATGCCGGCGGGAATTATTATGTTAGATAAGGAACATAAAATTACATTTCTAAATCGAACTGCAGAGCATATTTTCAGCTTAAACGGGAACGGGAATTTAAACGGCTCAACCAAAACATTTTTAAAGGACAAGCGGGGGTTCGATTTAAATGCTCTCGTCGGTTCGTTTCAAAAAACAAATAAAACCTTATGGTCAACAGAACTAAACCTGAACCAGGTGATTCTTTCAGTAAAGCTTGCCAATGTCATTGATAAAAAAAGTAGTACGGGTGATTTACTGGTTTTTGTACAGGATGTTACAAAAGAAAAGGAAGCCGAAAAAGTTAAGGCCGATTTTGTAACAAATGTTTCGCACGAATTGCGGACACCGATGACTTCAATTAAAAATTCATTAAATATTGTTTTAGGCGGCTCTGCAGGACAGTTGACTGAAAATCAGGATAAGTTTTTATCCATGGCGATGCGTAATATCGACCGTTTGTCAAGGCTTATTAATGATGTTTTGGACTTCTCGAAACTTGAAGCGGGTGCGATGGATTTGAATACAAGTGAACTTGACTTAGAGACTCTGGTGGATGGTGTTCTAAGTACCGTGCAATCCCAGGCGTTGGAAAAGAATATCAAACTACTTAAAAATGTCACTACTTCCGGCCTAAAGCTCACAGCGGATTCGGACAAAATAGAACAGGTTCTGGTCAACCTTATGACGAACGCCTTAAAATTCACCCCTGAGAGTGGCAAAATCACTGTTCGTACCGAATCTGTGACTCAATCCAGCCAAGCCGGAAAGGCCTATGTAAAAGTATCAGTAATTGACACCGGTACTGGCATTTCTGCCAAGGATCTGGAAACCTTATTTCAGAGATTTAGCCAGGCAGAGCATAACCTTTCCAATAAACCGGATGGTACCGGCCTGGGACTCTCAATCTCAAAAAAAATAGTAGAGTTGCACGGGGGTGAAATTGGCGTTAAAAGTAAACTGGATGTAGGAAGTGTCTTCTGGTTTATTTTACCGGTAAAAATGGAGAACTAAAAAATGGCAAAAATCCTTATTGTTGAAGACGAAGATGATATTCGGGAAACTACTAAATTCTCGATGGAGGCAATAGGCTATCAATGCATCACCGCATCTAATGGGATGCAGGGCTATAAGAAAGCGATATCGGAAAAGCCGGATTTGATTCTGTTGGATATGATGATGCCCGTCTTAACCGGTATGGAGTTGCTGCATAAATTACGGGAAACCCACTCTGCCGAAGACTTGCCCACAATCATGTTAACAGCGGTGTCCGACCAGAAAAATGTCCAAAACATTCTGGCTTTAGGTGTGGCAGACTACGTTGTTAAGCCTTTTGATATAAACATTTTAATACAGAAAGTACAAAAAGTACTTGGCTCCCCCGATGAAACGGTGGGGATGGCTGAGGATGATGATGTTACAACCATCACACTCAACCAAAATGATCAGAGTATTGCGGAAGTAATTGTTGATGCCTTTGGGCAAATTACAAAGTTATGCCGCGAAGGCAAAAGAAAGTTTATTCTAAATTTTGGCGCCCTTAAGGAATTGAGTTCTGTGGATCTTAGACGCATTGGAGACGGAATTGGAACAGCGACAGAAGAAGGAGTTGAACTTAAATTTGCTATCCCCTCAAGCAAAATACAGCAGCAATTGCGAGGCTTCTATGAAACTCAGACTGCCGATATCTATAATACACATAAGGAAGCGCTTGAGGTTTTCAAAAAACAGCAGGCCGTCAAAGTTGTTGAACGGGACGGCATTCTCATCCTGACATATACTGATAGTGAAGCCACTTTTGTTACCAGCCTCAAACAGATGTTCAAAAGTGTTAAACAAGCATTTGCTGAGGGCAACAAAAAATTCATTTTGAGCTTTGCGGATTTTTTTAATTTCGACAATGTAGACCTGTCTGCAACAAAATTGATTGTGGGTACCTACCTGCAATTCAGAAAAAAAGGTGTTGATATTCGGTTCGTCTTTCCATCCTCAAAAACAAAAGAATGGTTTCTTAAATTTTCAGAAGGTGTGGAAATTGAGTTTTATATGAGTGAGGAAGAAGCTGTTGAAAAATTCAGTAGAAATTGGATTTTTTCGTTGGATCAAAATGGCGAGTCCACTATAATCACAATAAAAGACAGTCTAAGTTCCAGCAAAATTTGGGGTGCTTTAAAAGGTATCTTTCGAAATATATTTGAACTTAGCGAGGAAGGCAAGAAAAAATTCCTGGTAAACCTTACCGGCTTAAGAAGCCTCGATTCGCAATCTCTCAAACTTGTAGAAGGGGCGATTGGTAGCGCAAACTCTGAAGGAATTGACGTCAAGTTTATTGCGAACTCATCAACTCTCAAAGAGCAATTTGAGAATTTTCAGGGTACAAAAAATATTGAGGTTTACGAAAGTATAGAAAATGCTATCTAAGCCAATATAAAAATTAATGAAAGAGAGAGACGATAACACAAAACCCTCTGTCGGTGATGAACCACACTTATAGAAACTATCGACAATTCATTGAGCTAAATGTGCCTCAATACTTAGTTGAAGAAAGAACCGGGTATCGGGGAACGTTGTGCCGGAACAGATCAAACGCTTTCAAAAGCCTGTTCAATATCCGCAATCAAATCATCAACCTCTTCAATACCAACTGAAAACCGCAACAAATTCGACTGAACCTGACTCAACGGTCCCTCCACAGATGCCCGATGCTCAACCAGGCTTTCAACACCACCAAGAGAAGTTGCAGGTACAAATAATTTTAACTTTGTGGCCACCGCCTTTGCTTCGGTTGCACCGCCTTTTACGAGCAACGACAACATACCGCCAAAACCGTTAGTCATCTGGCGTTTAGCAATTAAATGCCCCGGATGATTTTCAAGACCCGGATACAACACCGCTTCTATTTTCGGGTGTCCTTCAAAACGTTGGGCAATTTTCAGAGCGTTGCTTGAAGCGCGTTCAAATCTGAGTGAAAGCGTCCGCATGCCGCGCAAAAGTAGCCATGCCTCAAAGGCACCCAAAACTCCGCCAACCTCTTTACGAATTAGCTTAATTTCTTCCCAACGCGAGTTGGCCTCACGCGTTACTAAAATACCGGCGGTTACGTCACTGTGCCCGTTAAAATACTTCGTCGCTGAATGAAAAACAATATCCGCTCCTAAATCTAAAGCCTGCGTAGTTATTGGCGTGGCAACTGTGCAGTCCACACCAAGAATTGCACCAGCGTCATGAGCCGCCTTCGCAGCATCGGCAATGTCAATAATATCCCACGTGGGATTGACCGGAGTTTCGATCCATACGATGGCAGTTTTACCGGGTCTGATCGCTTGCCGCAGCGCATTTGGATCCGTTGCGTCAAACAAGGTCAGACCAATGTTTCGTTTCTCGGAAATTCGCCTGAACCAATCCTGCGCGCCGTGGTACATAATGGTGGGCGCCACAATATGTTGCCCCGTGTTAACCATCTCAAAAACTGCCGTAATAGCAGCCATACCAGACGAAAACAGCTTCGCTTCGGCTCCATTGTCCAATTCCACCGCAAGGCGTTCAACCTGATCGTAAGTTGGATTCTGATTTCGGCTGTAAATATAATCGCCAATTAATTCGTAGTCGCGGTCTCGTGCAAACGTTGTCGAGGG
>JAJDAE010000318.1 GCA_029262035.1 Candidatus Zhuqueibacterota bacterium | reverse complement strand
ATGAATGAAAGCGATCTGATTCTCGCTTTTCAGCGCCATGCCACCAGCAAGATTTTCACCTACGATGATTTAATCAACATTGACACGCTCGGCTTTCGCGGCGAGGCCCTGGCAAGTATTGCCTCCGTTGCCCATATCGAAGCGAAATCTGTTCCTTTGGGTGAAAAATCAGGCCATTCTTTACAAATTGAAGGTGGCGTGATGAGTGATATCGAAATCGCTGCGGGCAATCACGGCACATCCATCGCGGTTCGAAATTTATTCTATAACACACCCGCCCGTAGGAAATTTTTAAAAACCAAGGGCACGGAATATCGTAGAATTTTAGATGTTTTGAATCGCTTTTATTTATCCCATCCTGAAATCTCTTTTACCCTCGTCAATGAGGAAGAAGTAATTCATGAGTTAAGCAAACAGTCTTTGGAAACCAGAATTGGTTCGGTAATGGGGGCACGGGTTCAGCAAAATGTCATTGAAATTTCAAATGACGGCCCGGTTAAAATCCATGGCTATATTGGCAATACCGATATCATACGCCGTTCGCGGGGTGATCAGTACCTGTTTTACAATCGCCGTTATTTTACCAGCAAGAATCTGAATTATGCCGTTGCGATGGCTTACGGTGAGGTTTTGCCGCGTGGCACGTATCCGGTTTACCTCGCCTTTATTGAAATGCCTGCCCAGGAAGTGGATGTGAATGTGCATCCGACCAAAATGGAAATTAAATTTGCCAACGATGCGCTTATTTTTAGCAGTTTACGCAGCTCTGTCAAGCGTGCTCTAACTTCAGGAAAAGTGGTGCCTGAGTTCTCGTCCTGGCGTGGTTATGATGGCGGCGGGTCGAGACAGAATTTTACGCCTACAGACTTTCAACCCAATCCCGACATGTTTGCTCAAGGCTTTGAAAAGTCAGGCAGCCAAGAGGATAGTTTACAGGGGAATTTTTTGCACCAGCCGGAACTTGGACCAGCTCACAAAACCGGCGTTGCTTACGAGCGCACGGCTATCTGGCAAGTCCATAATAAATACATCATCTCACAAATCAAAAACGGGTTAATTGTTGTTGACCAACATGCTGCGCACGAAAGAATTTTGTACGAAAAGGCATTACGCGCTTTTGAAACACGTTCCCCATCATCACAGCAACTTCTCTTTCATCAAATTATTGAACTATCGCAAACTGATTACGCGATTATGTTGGAAATGATTCCCTTTTTGGAGCATATCGGTTTCGTCATCAAAGCCTTCGGCAAAAATACAGTTGCGGTTGAGGGAGTGCCTTCAGGCATTAAAATCAGCGACGATGAAAAAATTTTACTTAGCATAATCGACGAATACAAGCGTGAAAAAAGGGACAACTCGGAAATCCGGGAGAATGTGGCGGCTTCGTTTGCCTGCCATTCATCTATTCGCTCCGGCGACTCGTTGGCGCTCGATGAGATGAACGCTTTGATCGATCAATTGTTCTCGTCAGACGAACCATATTTTTGTCCACACGGGCGGCCTGTTATCATCCACATATCGTTAGATGAATTGGATAAACGATTTAAGCGGCATTAGTTCTACTCAGGTTTACATCAGCTCAATTCGCCACATTTAGTTGCAGATGTTATTCTTAAGTTCAAGACAGATTCTGAGCATAGGCAATCACTCGAAACCACGTTTTTTGTATATCTGCAATATTATTATAGTTGAACCTGTCCGTAGAAATCTGTCTGTTTTATGTAATCCGTGTTTCAATTTTTCAGGAAAATAAATCGAATGCCACGTTTTCCAAACTTCGCACATAGAGTTGAATCAATTACCGGTTCGGTATTTGAAAAGTACCGCTCAAAAATGGTTGCACAGGGCGAAAACCTTATCAAACTCCACATTGGCGATACCTACCTGCCGCCTGATTACGATTTGCCTGTTGATAAAAACTTGCTTGCCGACCATCCCGACTTCAATCGATACTGTAATACATTTGGGTTTGAACCGTTAAGGGATGCGCTAACAGTGAAGCTGAAAGAAGATAACAGCCTGTCGGTCAATCGCGATCAGATTCTCATCACAAACGGTGCGACCAATGCCTTGAGCATCAGCATGATGGCCTTAGTACAGCCCGGAGATGAAGTGCTGGTTTTGTCACCTGCCTGGCCATTTTTCTTCGGTATGGTGCAAATCGCGGGTAGCAAAATAATTGAGGTTCCGTTTTACACCAGACTTTTTGATGAGCCTGAGTTAGACATCGAACGTTACCTGGCAGAGTTTATCACTTCGAAGACAGTTGCGGTATATCTCAACACACCCAACAATCCTAGCGGAAAAGTCTTATCTCAGCCCCAACTTGAACAAGTCGCACGTGTTGTGCAGAAAAATAACTTGTGGCTCGTCTCTGATGAAGCTTACGACGGCCTGACTTTTGACGGTCAGACGCATGTTTCAATTGCAACGCTGCCGGGTATGTTTGAGCGCACCCTGAGTGTGTTTACATTTTCCAAGAGCTTCATGTTTGCAGGTTTGCGTCTCGGATATGTAGTGGCAAGTGAAGACGTAGTCGCGAACCTGAATAAGATGATGGTACACCAACTTTACAGTCCATCGACACTGGCGCAGCAAATGATGGTTGAGCCGGTAAAGACGCGCCGACAGTGGCTTCCGTCTGTACGAAACCATTACCAGATGCTTCGGGATTTGGCTGTAGATATTATTGAAATTGACTTACACACGCCAGACGCAGGCTACTTTATCTTTTTTCCGGCGGATAAATATTTGCGTGGTCGTAATTATTGGGACGTCATTGAAATGTGCCTGGAGAACGGCGTGTCAATCGCGCCCGGAGACAGTTTTGGGAAAGACTTCAGCCACTACATTCGTTTATGTTTTACCGGGGAGCCGGAAGAACGCCTATGTGTAGGATTAGCCAGATTAAATGATATTTTGGGTTAATCTCAGAGTACTCTATCATTTAACTTTTCTTGGAACTGTTTATTTTTTCTTGCTTATCAATGAAAAGTTTATAACCTTTCTGTCACGAAAATTATCCTTCCATTTACAAATATGACGAACAAAAATATAAATTGGTCTAATCAGGCCAAAGCTTAACTTTTTAATAAATGTTTAAAAGGAGGAATCCCACATGCGAGTTTTAGCGAAACAATTTTTGATAGGTATTACCGCGATTTTATTGTTATCTGCCAGTTTAAGTGCAGATGTAAAACAGGACAGCGAGAGTAAAGTTAAAATTAAGGGTACTCTCGGCAGTGTGATGAAATTATTTGGCGCTAACAAAGCAACACGCACAGTCACTTACCTTAAAGGCGACTTACAGCGCACAGACACTTTCGACAAGAAAAAAAAGAAAGTAGTTCGTTCGGAAATTGTGGATTTAGAGGGCGAAAAGTTTATCAAAATTGATCGAAAGAAAAAAAAATATACTATAATGACATTTGAGGAATGGCGGGAGATGCTCAAATCAGGCTTGGCAAGTGTTTTGAACCAGCAAGATGGCGAGTATTCTGAAGATGAACCGCAGCAAAGTAACGAACCCAAAACCGAAGTCAAAGTCAACTTCACAGTGGATGTTGAAACCCCGGGCGACACTGAAATAATGGCTGGTCATAATGCTGAAAAGGCTATTGTTACTCTCAAAGTTGAGGGTGAGACCATCACTGAAAAAGAAGGCCAGGAACCACAAAAAGCCAAGGGCGGCATGATCGTACGCTCCACAAACTGGATGGCTCACTCGGTAAAAGGACAGGATGAAATGATGGCCTTTGCGTTAAAACTTGCAGAAAAATTGGGTATGGCGCCGGGGCAAGGGGGCATGGCCGGACTGGCTGAAAGTGTGATGCAAAGTAATGAGCAACTCGCTGCAGCAATAACAAAATTACAGGAAGAAAGCGATAAACTTTCCGGGGTGCCAATGCGCACACACACTGTATTTGAATCATTCGGACAGGAAATGAAACCCAAAGAAAATGAGTCGAAACAGGAGGGAGTTAAAATGCCATCTGTTGGCGGACTGTTAAAAGGCTTTGGTAAAAAGAAAAAGAAAGACAACGTTTTGCTTGAAATAAAAGCCAAAGTAAACGAATACTCAACTGAAACACTTTCCGGGGATTTGTTTGTGTTATCGAGTAAATACAAACTCGAGAAGAAAAAATAGTATTCTAAATAGTGTCCACCCGTAATCGTCATTCCCGAATGTTCCCCGATTTAAGCATTCGAGGGCAAGTTTTATCGGGATCCATTCATTTTTCGTGCATGGATTCCCGCTAAGAGCATGCGGGAATGACAAAGGAGGGCACTTTCCGGATGGACACTAAATGGGTTTTCTAACCTACGTTTCAGACAATCAGGAGAACTAAATGCAGAAGGTACTACTGGTAGGGGTTGGCGATGTCGGCAAACATTTACTGGAATTTGCTGCTCGTGATGATAGAACCTTTGAATGGATTGTTGGGGATATTGATGAAGAAAGAGCACGTTGGGCGTGTAATAATGCTGAAATAGGAGCTGCTCATCATGGCAAACATCCCAAATTTCGTCCGATGAAAATTGATTTGTTTGACCTTGAAGAAACAGCTAAACTGATTCGAAAAGAGCAACCGGTTGCAGTCATTAATTGTACTGTCCTGCATACCTGGCACTTGATTCGTCAATTGCCGGAAGAACTGTATGAGAAAATCAGTTCGGCAGCTTTGGGTGCTTGGCTACCCTGTCAATTGACTCTCGGGATGAATCTTGCCCGGGCCATCAAAGACTCCGGAGTGTCCCCTTATTATATCAATACCTCGCTCTCTTGTTTGACGAATCCGGTGATGGGGAAAATCGGGTTGGCGCCGAATATTGGTATTGGCAATGTAGATTTAATCGCCCCCGCTATTTTAACATATATTGCCCAAAAAACCGGTGTGCCAAGATGCAGCATCGAAACGTTCCAGGTTTGCCACCATCAACACTGGGTATTTCCGCGAGAATCCGGTTACAAGCCGGGTGCTCCGTATTTTCTGAAAATAATGATTGATGGTCAGGACGTTACCAAACAATTCGACACCGATAAAGTGATGTATGAGGCGGTTGAACTCTATCCTCCGGGAATTGCTTTCACCACCGTATCTGCTTCATCCACATTAAAAAATCTCAAAGCGATGGTTTTTGATCAGGGATTGCGGACTCACTCTCCTGGACCAAATGGTCTGCCAGGCGGTTACCCCGTGCGATTAAGTGCCAAGGGTGCCGAAGTTGTTCTTCCACCTGAAATCACACTGGATGAAGCGATAAAGATAAATGAAGAATCGGGTCGACTCGACTCAATCCAGGAAATCCAGGATGACGGTACTGTCGTATTTGCAGATTACTCCTATGAGATCATGAAGGAAACTTTGGGTTTTGATTGCAAATCATTTAAACCTTCGGAAGCCAAAGAATTAGCGTTTGAACAAATTGCACGCTACAAAGAACTTGCCGACAAGTATATAAAATAATCAAACTCGCCAACCGGGAGAGAATCAATGTTCGTCTATCAGCAATTTTTGAAACTGATTTTTTGTATTGGTTTGATTAGTATTGTTGCATTTAGTTGTACCTCTGACTACGATATAGTTATACTAAACGGCACTGTTGTAGATGGCTCCGGCAGTGTGGGATATCGCGCTGATATTGGTGTAAAAGCAGATCTGATTTCCTTTATTGGCGAACTCGAAGAGAAGGATGGCAAGGATGTTATCGACGCGACGGATTTAGTTGTGTCACCCGGCTTTATTGATATGATGGGGCAGTCTGAATATCGGCTCCTGATAGATGGAAGGGCGCAGAGTAAGGTGCACCAGGGAATCACAACTGAGGTGACCGGTGAAGGGGGCAGCATCGCGCCACTGGCAGGGCCTGCTCTTAGGTCCTTTAGAGAAAGAACCAGGGAAGATAGCTTAGAGGTAGATTGGACAACCCTGAATGGGTATTTTGAACGCCTGAAACGGCAGGGGATTTCAATCAATCTTGCAACCTTTGTCGGGGCGGAGCAGGTACGCGTCTGCGTTATTGGATTTGAGGATCGTCCTCCAACTGATGAGGAGTTGAAGCGCATGCAGGCGCTGGTGGCCACAGCCATGGAGGAGGGCGCCTTGGGACTATCAAGTGCGCTGGTGTATCCTCCCGGATTTTTTGCATCTACCGACGAACTTATAGTATTGGCTAAAACTGCGTCAGAACACGGTGGCATTTATGCGACACACATGCGTAGCGAAAGCAATGGCATTTTTGATTCGCTAAATGAGACAATCCGGATTGGACGGGAAGCTAATATTCCTGTGGAAATCTTTCATCTTAAGGCTGCCGGCAAAAACAACTGGAGCCGACTTGATGATGTCTTTAAATTGATAGAAGATGCGCGGGCGACCGGATTGGATCTAACAGCAGATGTTTACCCGTACACTGCAGCTTCCACTGGCCTGGAAGCTACAACACCACCCTGGGTTCAGGAAGGTGGCCGACAAGCTTTCTACCAAAGATTACAGGATCCTGCCATTCGCCATCGCCTTCGGCGCGAAATGACCACCCCGTCTGATGAGTGGGAAAATTTCTATCTTGGTTCTGCTAAAATTATGATTTCGGATATGCCGGGCGGCGTGCATACTGAATACGAAGGAATGTATTTAATGGACATTGCCCGTCAACGCGGTGAAGATCCCATCGAAACGATTTTCAATCTTCTGGTTGCCACTGAAGGGCGGAGGATCGATGGCGTTTTTTTCATGATGGCGGAAGAAAATAAACAAAAGATTATAAAAAAACCGTGGGTTAGTTTCTGCTGTGATTCCGGTACACGGGCACTGGCAGGCCCACTCCATACAGGAAAACCTCATCCCCGGGCTTATGGAACTTTCCCGCGTATCCTGGGGAAATACGTGCGGGAGGAAAAGGTTCTCTCGCTGAAGGATGCGATTCATAAGATGACTTCTATGCCGGCAAAGCGGGTAGGTCTGAAAGATCGCGGACTCATCGCAGAAGGTATGTCTGCCGATATCGTCTGTTTCAATCCAGAGACAGTGATTGATAAAGCTACTTATGAAAATCCTCACCAATATCCCATGGGCATTGAATATGTACTCGTAAATGGCAGCATCGTCATCAATCTGGGAAAACATACCGGTGCTTTGCCGGGCAGGCCGCTGTATGGCCCTGGAAGACAAGACAAGTAAGCGAAGTTGGCAAATATTGCCTTACTAAACCTACGCCAATAACTAAATTACTAACATTTCTCACTTCGTTGGGAGCCTGATTTGCTTGTGAAAATCCCCTCCAAACGCGATATGCGCGTCGGAGGGGCGGGTTCGAATCGCGTCCAGCGTTTTGAACCGGGTTGGGTACGCATGCCGAGCGCGGGCTACCCACCCCTGATTCTAATTCTGTACGAATTAGAATCTGTCCCTTCCCGAAAGGGGATTTTGTTAAGTTCCGCAAAAAACATATATTTACTTGCTATTCCTGAAGTGAGAAATGTTAGTAAATGATAGCAATCATTATACCACCTAAAACATGAACAAACAACATAATACACAGCCAAACAGTATTAAACTTGACATTTGCAAGTAAGTTGCATACTTTGTTCTAAATTAATTTCAAAGTACTTACTTAACGGAGGTTTGCCATGGAGAGGATCAGGCTGTTTTCGTTTGCTTTTTTCCCGACCTTTCAGAACAAGGATGAATTCTTCCAAAAAATTACTCAAGATGAGGAGCCGCTGCAAAGAATATTGAATCTGTATCTGCTGCTTAATCTATTTTCGTTTTTCTACGGGGTTGTAATGGGGAGTTATCATAGTCTTTTTCAAGCGATTGTGGCCGGCGTGAAAGTGCCAATGCTTTTTTCATTGGCTCTTTTGATTTGTTTTCCGGCGTTTTTCATAATTCAATTAATTCTCGGTTCAAAGCTGCGATTTGGCCAGATGATTTCCATTGTTCTATCAGGGCTCGTTTTGACCACTGCAATCATGATTTCATTTGCACCAATCATTGTATTTTTTCTATTGACCGGTAGCAATTACTACTTTCTGCAACTACTCCATATTTCAATTTTCCTTCTTTCTGGTTTTTTTGGTATGAAAACTGTTATCGACGCACTCAAATTTTCTTGTGATAAAGCAGGAATTTATCCAAAAGTCGGTGTGGAAGTTTTTCGATTTTGGGCAATAATTCTGACTTTTGTTGGTATTCAGTTAGCATGGAATTTCCGGCCATTTCTGGGAGATCGCGGGCAGCCCTTTCAATTTTT
>JAJDAE010000317.1 GCA_029262035.1 Candidatus Zhuqueibacterota bacterium | reverse complement strand
TATCGACGACGAACCTAAAATGAGCAAAATTTTGAAATTTGCACTGGAGCCCATTGGCTACAGCGTGACTACTGCCGATAGCGCTGAAGACGGCGTGGCCAAATTTGAGTTGGGTGAATTTGATCTGGTTATCACGGATTTAAAAATGCCCGGTAAAGACGGACTGTTTGTGCTGGACACAGTGAAAAAGAAACGGCCTGAGACGGAAGTCATTCTCATGACTGCCTACGCCACTGCGCAAAATGCCGTGGACGCCATGAAGAAAGGCGCGTACGATTATATTATCAAGCCGTTTGAAATGGATGAGCTCAAAGTCAAAGTCAATCACATCATGGAAAAGCGTGAGCTTAAGGCTGAAAATATTCAACTTAAAAAACAGCTCAAAAATAAATATTCACTGGAAAATATGGTCGGGGCGAGCGGCGCCATGCAGCAAGTTTATAAAATGGCAGAAAAAGTCGCTCCCACCGATGCCACGGTTCTGGTTCGTGGGGAAAGCGGCACAGGCAAGGAATTGATCGCTCAGGCCGTTCACCAACTGAGCCCCCGTGCCAGCGCCCCATTTGTAGCTGTCAATTGTGGTGCATTGCCGGAAAGCCTGCTTGAAAGCGAATTGTTCGGCCATGAAAAGGGCGCCTTCACCGGCGCAGATAAAATGAAAGTCGGCCGTTTTGAATTAGCCGGTAATGGCACAATTTTTCTCGATGAAATAGGTGAGGTAACACCCGCCACTCAGGTTAAGCTATTGCGCGTGCTGCAAAGCCGTCAGATTGAACGCCTCGGCGGTACCAAAACCATCACAATTAAAGCGCGAATTATTGCTGCCACCAACCGACCGTTGGAGGAGATGCTCAAGGATAATACTTTCCGCGAAGATTTGTACTACCGCATCAATGTTTTCCCGATTGTACTGCCGCCGCTGCGTGAGCGCAAGGGAGACATCCCTAATTTGGTGACGCATTTCCTGAAGAAATTTGGCAAGCCGGAAGATGGTATCACTCCGGATGCCCTCGACCGCCTGACAAAATATAACTGGGCCGGCAACGTGCGCGAGTTGGAAAATATCATCGAACGTTCCGTGATTATGGCCGGCAATGAAAAAATCAGCATTGAAGATCTCCCGCCGCACGTTAAAAGTCTGCCTGCTGCCACCGGCTCCACTGCCATTGAAATCCCCGAATGTGGTCTTTCCATGGAACAAGTTGAAGTAGACCTTATCAAAAACGCTCTGCACAAGGCCGCCGGCAATAAAAGTAATGCCGCTAAATTGCTCGGCATCACCCGCCGGAAGTTGTATTCAATGATGGAGCGTTTGGGGATTCCTCAAAACTGATTTCGTGCCCCTCATTTTAATTACATAGTCCCCAAGAATTGCCCGAACCAGATGAAGTTGCACTTATCTCCTAAATTTTTATACCAAAAATTTTGGATGTAATAACAAATAATTCTTGACAACAGACAAAAATAATACTATTATTAGATAATTAGCTAAATACAAAACAATGCTGCTTAATCTCTTCACTTTTGCGTGTACGTTATGAATCTTGTCTACAAAGCTCTCTCAGACCCAACTCGCCGTAAGATTATAGCTTTGTTGCGTAAAAACAATATGACGGCAGGAGAGATTTCAAAACATTTTGACATTACCAAACCAACTCTGTCAAGACACTTTGCCGTGTTGCGGGAAGCAGATTTAATTCACGGCGACAAACAGGGCACTGTAATTACCTATCACCTGCACGTGTCTGTTCTTGAAGAGGCATTGTCGTCCTTGATGGATCTTTTCCAAATTAAAGGAGGGTCAAATTGAATAGCATGAGAGAACATTTACGTAGATTTAAATTACCCCTGGTGGTCAACGGGATGCTTTTCGCGTTAGCAGTTTTTTTTTCTGCGTGGGCGTGGGTACAGTTGCCGTCCGATGTCAGAATTGCAATTCACTGGAATACAAGTGGAACCGCTGATGGATACGCAGGTAAGTTGCAAGCGTTAAGTATGATGCCTGCTTGTTTGCTTGGTATATCGGTTCTATTTTTCGTTCTGCCATTCATCGAACCACGGAAGCAGAATCTGCTGAACTCCAGCAAAGCGTACAACTCCATTTGGATTTTGGTTTCGATAATAATGACATTGAGTCACACCGCAGTGGTTGCAAATGCTCTGGGGATTCCAGTTAAGATCAACTCTTTTATCCAGGTCTCGCTTGGACTGATGTTGGTTGTCACGGGCAATTATATGAGTAAAGTTCGAAGCAACTTTTTTTGGGGGATCAGAACGCCCTGGACGCTTTCGAGCGAACTCTCGTGGAACAAAACCCATAGACTCGGAGGAAGACTCTTCATGTTACTTGGGATTGCCGTCACACTTACGGCTTTATTTAACGCAGCTTTCCTGGGCAAGCTTATGACTGGCGGTATTGTAGCCTTGATGGTTATTGTTGTTGGATATTCCTATCATGTTTGGAAAAATGACCCGAATAAACAGGCTTCCGGCCGGTAAATTGAAACAACCGTTCTATTTCTACAAATCATCATTCGTTAATCGACATTAGATATTCAATGTACTCTGGTTTATTGAATAACTAATGTCGATTAACGATTTTAGAATGATGATTCATCGCTTTCGCCTCATAAATCTGTACCTCTAGGTTCACCCGCTTGTGTACCGTCCGGTTCATTTTTTAGTTAGAAAAAACCACACTTAATTTCATAAATTGTTTATTTATAAGCACTTAAACTGTTTTGTCTTGCAAGTGGCATATCTTTTGCCCAAATCACGACTAACCTGGGTGAGTTATTAGGAATTTAAACATGATTAAAATATTAAAACAAATCTTGCTTGTACTCTTCATCGCCAATGTCTTTTTGCCGAACGGTTTTGCACAAGACAGAACCGACGTCGAAAAATTACTTCAGGAGTTGGATTTCCGGATTGAACGCTTGATTAATTTTCTGACTGTTTCCGGCAACGATAGAGCGCTGGAGATGGTTTTGAAAGCGCAACAGTTGCGGGAAGAAGCAGTGGCCGATGCAAAGGATAAGCGTTTTACGCTGGCAGTTGCTAAAATTCGAGCTGCGGTCTCTTTGCTTGATCGTGCTGAAGAAATAGCAATTAAGACGTTCGCAGGAACTGTCGGCAGACTGCGGAACAGAATAAGCGAACGTTTCACCCAAGCGGAACAATTGGTTTCAAACACGAGACAGCGTGAAGCCCAGCGTTTACTTGAACAAGCTAAAAATAATTACAACAGCGCTGAGCGGGCTTTTGGGGCCAAGCGGTACGAGCGCTCCTTTGAGCATTACAACTTGGCTTTGACCTTGGTTAACAAAGCAATAACCCTGGCAAAATCGTTTTCAAACACGGGTGACGCCGATGTTCTCGCCGAAGAGAAAAGAAAGTTTGAAAACCTAAAAGAACGTGCCGCAAATCTGGTTGAGCGTTCGCAGAGCCATTTGGCCAGACAGACTTACCAGAATGCATTGACCACTGCCCACAATGCGCTGACAGCTTATAGCAATGGCAGAAAAAGTCTTGCGAAAAAATTATTGGATCAGGCTTCGTTACTCCTGTTACGCGCCATAAATTTGGCCTCAACAGATCGTGGGGTTGCAGTGAGTGATGTTGGGATTGAGGATAAATTTGTGCGGCTGCGCGATTTTATCGAGCAGTCACGTGATTTGATTGAGCAAAGCGATAAACCCCGCCCTAAAATCCTTTTTAACCGGGCAAACAACATTTTGAATCAGGCGCAAACTTTAGCTCGGGCCGGGAAAAACCCCGAAGCTCTGGGGAAATTAAAGCTGGCTGAAAACCTGGTTCGAAGAGCGATCCGAATTGCACAAGACAACGGCCGTAGAAATTTTTCGAGCAACATTTTCCAGCAAATAGAAAATACCAAAAATGAAATTTCCTGGGCTAAAGCAAATATTCAAACTGATTCCCCTGCGGATGCAAAAATCTTACTCAACGTAGCCGAAGCTGCTATCAACCGGGCACAACGTGCTGCCAATGCAAAAACGAACCGCTTGGCGCTTGAGTCAACTTTGGTGGCGCAGAGATTCCTGACACGCGCAGAAAAAGTTCTGAATGAAGGTGGAAGCAGTAATATCGAGCAGAAAAATGTTGAACAACAACTTGGCCAACTTGATGCAGCGATTGTGGAAACTGAAAATAGAATTGCAAATTTCACTAATGAAACCTGGAACCGGCAGTTACTGAGAAGCGCCAGGGATCTCAGAAATGTAGCAGCGGAGTCTGTTGGAAAAGGCAACTTTATTGCAGCCAACGAGGCAGTGCAAATCGCATTTGATCTAATCAGAAAAAGTTTACGAAATGTACCTAAAAATTAAATTGAGAAAAAAGGGGGTGTTTATCGAAAACAAGAAATAAACCCCGTCAGGTTAAAAACTTGTTAACAAGGCCCATTACAAGTTTTGCCCAACGGAGTAATCGATGAAAGGTATTTTTAACGGGCTATGAAAAGTAACTTTTCGAAGTTACAAAGTCAACTGAATTTATTGTAAATAACGCACGGAGATTTTTAAATGAACAGATTTAAATTACTGCTTGCAATGATGTTAGGCGTTATTTTTAGCACAGGTTTTTCTGGACTGAATGCCCAGGATTTGGACGTGCTGATAACTCCGGAAAGCGCAGAACTAGAAATAGGGCAGGGGCTTCAGCTTGAAGTTTTCGCCTACTCAATTAACAAAGATGCACATACACCAATACTTGCTGATGAAATGACCTGGACAGTCGAACCGGATTCCATGGGAACAATCACGGATGATGGCTTTTTTATCGCAGGCCGGAAGCCTGGCGAAGTAAAAATTCAGGTAGCTGTACGCCTCGGTGGACGTGTTTTTACCAAACGTGTTTTGATTCGGATTGGTAGAATACTAAAACCGTTTTTCGATGTGAAAGTTGTTCCCGGGAGAGCTGTAGTCCCTGCCGGAAGTGAGCAAGCTTTTCACGTTGTGGTTAGCCGCGGCAATCTGAATGTGCGTCCTAAGTTTGTACGCTGGGCGGTTGAACCGGATGGCTTAGGCAAAATTAATGATGACGGCCTGTTCAAGGCGGGTGATGATAATGGCCACGGCAAAGTTATTGCGCATATTGAAGTTGATGGTTTAAAATTACGCGCAGCAGCGCATGTTTTTGTAAGCCAGCCTGCTGAAGGTTCTATTGCCGGAGCCATAACCCAGGACGCTCAGAATTTACCAATTGGCGGTGCCGTTGTCAGAGCTGTTCGCCTGGGTAGAATTCCCTGGATTCAAAAAGCCGAAAGCGATGATAGTGGAAATTACACCATCGAAAATTTGATCCCCGGGGTGTATGTTTTGCACACACGTGCAAGAGGATTTATCGGTGAGTTTTATGACGATACCCGAAATTACCTCGAAGCAACGCCGCTAAATGTACAGGGCGATACCAGCATTACAGATATCAATTTTGGCCTGAGTGAAGGCGGAAAAATACAAGGAACGGTAGCCGTTGAACCCGATACTTCGGCAATTGAAGGCGCGCATGTAGTTGCATTCCTCGTTGTGAATCCTCGTTTTGCGAGACACGTTATTACGGGAGATGATGGTTCCTATTCAGTCGAATCTTTACCTTCAGGCTCTTACGCTGTTGTGGCGAATGCATCCGGCTATAAGCGTGAGTTTTATGACGATTCGCCGAATTTTGGCGGCGCAACTTTCATCGATATTATTGAGCCGGAAGCAGTGCCCGGAATAGATTTTATTTTGAGCCCGGCCAGTGCAATTTCAGGAACTGTGACCGATGAAGTTGACGGTTCAGCCATTGCCGGTGCACACATCAAAATCTATGGCAGCCTGGCAACTTCGTTGCGTGATGCAAAGCGTATTCTTGTTGAAACCCGCAGCGATGACAACGGAAATTATTTAGTGCAGTTACGCCCGGGCAGCTACATTGCCTACGCAGCAGCCCAGAATTACAACGGTGAGTTCTACGACAATGTAAATGAGCGTAGTCAGGCGTCGCCTATTTTGGTAAGCCCGGACTCACACTCGAGTGATGTCGATTTTTCATTGGTAAAACGTAGTTCAATTGCCGGGTCAGTCAAAGATCAAAACACCGGCGAGCCTATTGCCGGCGCTATTGTTGAAGCCTTCAAGGAAAGAAGAAATACTAATGCTTCTTTGTCTGATGTCGGGTTCCGTGGAAAAACAGATTCGCTCGGAAATTACCTCATCGAAAATGTCCCTGTGGGTAAGTATCTCGTGGTTGCCAATGCACGCCATTATTTGCGTGAATTTTTTGAAGAAGCTTCGAGTAAAAAAGAAGCTACGTTCATTGAAATTACTGAAGATACCAGTGTGACCGATATTAATTTTACTCTGGATGCAGGTGGCGCGATTGCAGGTTTTGTGGCCTCGGCTGAAGATTCTATGCCATTGGCCAAAGCGCTTGTACGGGTATTTGATCCAAATTCCGGCAGGCACAAAGCTGAATACACGGACGAAAATGGCAACTACCTGGTTTCCGGCTTGCCAACCGGCGAGTATCTGGTTCAAGTTATTGCTCGTGGCTATTTCAACGAGTTTTATGAAAACGCCCGGCATCGCGGGGACGCAACACCGGTTGTGGTAAATTCTCCAGATGTTACGCCGAACATCGATTTCTATCTCGAACCGCACAAGGACACGGGCGCTACCATCGCAGGTCGTGTTTTCTCCGATACCGATGACACGCCATTGCACGGCGCAATAGTCATCGCGGTTAAACCTAATAAACGTAGACCACACATCACATTTACCGGTCCGGATGGATATTACCGGCTGACCGATTTACCGGCTGGAAATTATTTCGTCTTTTCCTGGGCGCTTGATTTTATTGGCGAGTTTTATGATGATGCAAAGTTGTTCCGCAATGCCGATCGCGTTGAGGTATTTCCAAACCAGGTGAAAACGGGCATAGATTTTGGCCTGACATCTCTTGAAGGTCATGGCGTTTACGCAATTCGCGGTAGAATCAAATCAACTTCTGATAAACCGTTGGATGGCATTTTGGTACACGCCACACAGGATGATGAAGCACAGGTGAATGCGGTTACAGATGCAGAAGGCAATTTCGTGATAACCGGATTGGCAGCAGGTGAATACAAAATTGAAGCCACCGGAGCGGGATACGCCGAGGGCTATTATGGCGGTTCAAGTGCTGAGTCTGCACAAGCTGTGGCCGTTGGCGAAGGCAATGATGCTGAGAATATTGAAGTGAGCATGGAAGAGGACAATATCACCAGTGTTGAAGGTGAGAACGGTTCTGCCCTGCCGGGTCAATTCAGTTTGATGGCAAACTATCCGAATCCTTTTAACCCGGAAACAGCTATCAGATATCAGCTTCCGGAAAGCGCTGATATCAGCCTGAAAATATTCAACCTGCTCGGCCAGGAAGTTCGGTCGCTGGTAAGTAAAGTTCAGGAAGCCGGCGCTTATAGCGTTCAATGGGATGGCAAAGATAATTTTGGTCTGTCTGTTTCTTCCGGCATTTATTTCTATCAAATAAATGCCGGGAACAAGTTCAAAATGTCTAAAACCATGATGTTGTTGAAATAAATTTAATCGGGGATTCGGTGCTCATTCGGTATAAGTTGTTGGCACCGAATCCTCGTTTTAATAAGATATGGTGCAGAAATGTTGCTTAATCAAAAAGTTCGCCCTGTAAAAACAATCAGCAAAGAAATCACTTTAGGTCAAGCGGCACTGCCGGTGATCATTCTGATTTTCGTGGTGCTTATAATCGTTTCTATTTTATTCAGATAGCAATTTGAAAAAAAATATTCTCAGTTTCTTTAGGTTTATTTTAGTTCCGGTCTTCTCCCTGGTGTTCTTTCTGCCGAAAGGATTTTGTGAGTCTAATTCCGGGCTGGGTTCGAGTACAGAATTGGATTCATTAAGTGAAGAAAACTGGAATGAAGAGACCCTCTACAAAATTAGCGCCTTGCGATTACAGAGATGGGTAAAGCAAAACCCGGCTGTAATGGAGGATCCGTTTGTTGCAAAACAGCTTCCGGAATTATTGAATGAAGCAAAAACCGCATCGCAAAACAACGATTTTTACATGGCAAATTTGTGGCTCGATTCGATTTGGGAGTTGCTCAAACCATCAGAATCCGAAACAGGAGAAACAAACTTAAATGCATCACTTTTTGATGAAAGCTTTGGATATGGACTTGGCTCTAATAAATCTAAATTAAAATGGTCGAATGAGTTAATCAGCGGAGTTGACTTGTGGCGGCAGGAATTTAGCCTGAAGATTTTGGAAGAAGACAGCACTTTTCTGGAAAGCAACGGCAATCCTTTCAGCGGCGTCAGGTTTAGCATGGATTACACCTCCGCCAATGGCTCTCAACTAAATGGCCATACATTTTTTAAATACAGCAAGGACTATCTTTCGGGAGAAGCCTATTTTGATTACAGTTGGCGTGTGTCACCATCCGCAAAATGGCGTTTTAAAAACCGCTTTGAGGGGACTTCATTCTATGGTGATTTCGACCTGAAGTACCTGCAAAATTTATCCAGCCTTGATTTCATTTTTAATGTGAAGCCTTTTTCGTTTGAAGTCGGCGATGATTTTCAGATCCGCAACTATGTTGAGAGTGATAGTATTTATTCGAGTTACATTAATAATTCTTTTGATTTGACTTCCAGGTTAAATTGGGGGTTTAGTTCACAGTTGAGTTTACGCTACCGGAATGTTCAAAGACAGCACCGGGAAAATGATATTAATGATTATAAAGAAAATGGTTTTTTACTTGGCTTGAGTCAAGGTTTTGGGAGCAGACTAAGTTTGAACCTGGACAACGAACTAAGGTTCAGAAATTATCTAAATGTACCTGCGGATTATTTTCTACAGGATTATTGGGAGAATTATTTTACCGGTGATATCGAGTGGAATTTTACAAATTGGTTTGGTTTGAAGTTAGATGGTTCTCTCACCAAACGCCAGTACGACTTTGTGAATGAAAATAGTTTGCCTGATGTGCTTAATTGGGATGTTGAACCTGAAATGATGTTTACGCTAAATCAAAATTGGAAGATCGGCGCCGGGTTTCATTATGGCATAGAAACTCATGAAAAATTACTCGCTCAATTTGACCAGAGTTCCGATGCAGTCACGGATGCAGTTTCCTCAGTTTATAGCATTGAGTTCGAAGATTTTTATGAATACGGCCCCGTCGTCACACTTGAGGTTTTTAAGATTAACAGCCTCATTTTAACAGTGCGTGAGGCTTTTTTGTTTAGAAGGTATCCCAATACCTCTTTGACAAATTCAACCACCATTCGTTTGAACACGGATTTGGCTTCGATAAATTCCAGCAGTTATAGCCTTTATTCAGATCGGAGTAACAATTCCCTGTTAATTTTTCTCACCTGGACACTGTCTCCCCAATGGCGGCTAACTGTGCTGGCAAACTTTGACGATGATCGCAGCCTTGAAGATGAATCGGGTGACTCGCAAAATACGCTTTTTGATTTTGAAGTGAGTTTTTCTTTTTAACTCCCCCTTCGTACCAGGTTAAGCGAGCAGGGTTCCGGATATTTTAGTCTCCCTTTTATTGCCTTGACATTCTTGAGTTTTCTTAATACACTCCGTACTTAATTTTATTGAAATTCACCATAATTCGCAGCTCGAGATGACAGAAAAACTCATTGTATTAACCGTTTTGGGGAACAACCAACCTTATATAATTGCAGATGTCTGCAGCATTGTAACTGACTCAAAATTGAATATAGTTGCCGTTGAGCAAAATGCGTTACATGGAATTTTTATCATGTTTATGATTATTGAGCCCATCGCGCAAAATGACCGTTCTGAAGATGCATATACCCGATTGAAAGAAAAAGCAAAAGCCTTGTCTCTGGATGTTAATATCGACTTGGTTGAGCCGGCAATTGCGTCAAAAGCGGTGGAAAAGAATCTACAGGTTTTTACCATAATCGGACGTGATAAAGTTGGCATCCTGAAAGCCATAAGTAATACCCTCGCAAACTTTAGAGTCAATATTGAGCGCATGCACCATCTTGCCAGTGAAGAATTAGTGGTACTGGAGATGTTGGTCGATGCTTCCGATTTACGTGACCTATCCGTCCTGAAAGAGGTTATTCAAAAAACCTGCGACGAAGTCGGTTTCGATACCATCATTCAGCCTGATACACCTTTTCGCCGAAGGAGGCGCCTGGTTGTATTCGACATGGACAAAACTATTATTGATGGCGAAGTTATCGATGAGCTTGCTAAAGCAGCCAAAGTCGGGGAGCAGGTTTCCAAAATTACGAACAAGGCCATGGCCGGAGAAATTGCATTTAAAGATGCCTTGCGCGAACGAGTTGCCTTATTGAAGGGGTTGCCTGTTAATATTCTTGAAGAAGTTGCTGACTCCATGCGCTTGACCAGCGGTACCTATGAGCTTATTTCCACACTGAAGGCGATGGGATTCAAACTCGCGCTAATTTCAGGCGGTTTCAGGTTTTTTGCTGAGAAGTTAAAAAATCAACTTGGCTTTGATTATGCTTTCGCCAATGATTTGCAAATTAAAGATGGGAAACTGACCGGTGAAGTAAAAGGTCGAATTATTGACGCAGAAGGAAAAGGGAATATTGTCAACGAAATCGCCGAAAAAGAAGGTATATCTATGGAAGAAATTGTAGCCGTTGGCGATGGCGCAAATGATGCAATTATGCTCCAGAATAGTGGCTTGGGAATCGCTTTTAACGCTCATGATTTGTTAAAGAAGGTTGCCGATGGGCAGTTAACCTCTTCAAATCTTTTGGGGTTGCAATATTGCCTTGGCGCCACCGACCAGGAGGTTAAAAGGATGCGTGGTTAATAAAATCAAAATTCTTCTTTTTAAGAATCCTACTTCAGCTATATGTATTTTTTTTGATTTAAAATTCATTTAGTTTTTTGGCTTTCCCAAATCCAACTTTTTATATTGTTCTTTCCGTTTAAGTGTATTTTTTACAATTTATTAAAATATGATTTTTTGTTTAAAAATGCTTGACATTTTATTTCCTGTTACATATATTCATGCCGAATTATTTAGCACTCATCAGAGTTGAGTGCTAACAAAAGAGTTTAATTAACAATTCTAAATTTTTAGGAGGATGTATATGAATGTAAAGCCTTTGGCGGATCGCGTTATCGTTAAGTCGAATGATCCGGAAGAAAAAACACAGGGAAGTATTATTATTCCTGATACCGCTAAAGAAAAGCCCCAGGAAGGTGAAATTGTTGCAGTAGGGCCTGGTAAGATTAGCGATGCTGGCAGCAAAGTTGCGATGGAAGTGAAAAAGGGCGACAAGGTTCTCTACGGAAAGTATTCCGGTACTGAAGTAACAATCGACGGAGATGAGTACCTGATAATGAGAGAAAGCGATATTTTAGCAGTTATATAGTAATTTATTACCATTAGAATTTGATTAACTTGAGAAAGTCATGGAGGCTTTAAAATATGTCTGGAAAAATTATTGTATTTGGTTCTGACGCACGTTCTTCCTTAAAAAAAGGCTTGGATCAACTTGCCGATGCGGTTAAGGTGACTCTTGGACCTAAGGGAAGAAATGTCGTTATTGATAAAAAATTTGGCGCACCGACAATCACAAAAGATGGTGTTACAGTTGCCAAAGAAGTTGAGTTGGCTGACCCGGTTGAAAACATGGGCGCGCAAATGGTTAAAGAAGTTGCTTCTAAAACCAGTGATTTAGCTGGAGACGGAACAACTACGGCTACTGTTTTAGCGCAAGCAATTTTTAGCCAGGGCCTTAAAAGTGTAACTGCCGGCTCCAACCCAACTCACTTAAAACGCGGTATTGATAAAGCGATTAAAACAATTGTTGCTGAGTTAGGAAAGTTGAGTAAGCCTGTTGGCGGTAAAACAGAAATTGCTCAGGTTGGTGCGATTTCAGCAAACAACGATATGTCTATCGGTGAGCTTATTGCAGAGGCAATGGAGAAAGTTGGTAAAGATGGTGTTATCACAGTTGAAGAAGCAAAAAGTACTGAAACAGCACTTGAAGTTGTTGAAGGTATGCAGTTCGACCGTGGTTACTTGTCCCCGTATTTCGTGACGAATCCGGACTCAATGGAAGTTGAAATGGAAGATCCAATGATTCTCATTTACGACAAGAAAATCAGCGTCATGAAGGATTTACTCCCAATTCTTGAAAAAGTGGCTCAAATGGGCAAACCACTCTTGGTTATTGCTGAAGACCTTGAAGGCGAAGCATTAGCAACATTAGTTGTAAACAAACTGCGTGGTACTTTAAAAGTAGCTGCTGTTAAAGCTCCTGGCTTTGGAGACCGTCGTAAGGCAATGTTGGAAGATATTGCAGTGCTGACCGGTGGACAGGTTATTTCTGAAGATGCCGGACTAAAGCTTGAAAGTGCTACAGTTGCTGACCTTGGTAAGGCTAAACGCGTCGCCATTGATAAAGACAATTCAACTATCGTTGAAGGCGCCGGCGCATCTAATGATATTAAAAGCAGAATTGGTCAAATCAAGAATCAAATTGATAGCTCGTCATCTGATTATGATAAAGAAAAATTGCAAGAACGTTTGGCTAAGCTCGCTGGCGGTGTTGCTGTTCTTAAAGTTGGTGCGGCTACAGAAGTTGAAATGAAAGAAAAGAAAGCCCGTGTTGAAGATGCATTGCATGCAACCAGAGCTGCTGTAGAGGAAGGTATCGTTCCTGGTGGCGGTGTTGCACTGGTACGTTGCCTGAAATCACTTACTTCAGTTAAACTGGAAGGTGATGAAAAAATCGGCTTAGACATTGTTATCCGCTCTCTCGAAGAACCACTTCGCCAGATTGCCAACAATGCCGGACACGAAGGTTCTATAGTTGTCCAAAAAGTAAAAGAAAACAAAGATGTTAATTTTGGGTTTAATGCAGAGACCGAAGAATATGGCGACATGCTTGCTTCTGGTGTTCTCGACCCAACAAAGGTTACCCGCGTTGCTTTGGAAAATGCAGGTAGCGTTTCCGGGTTGCTTTTGATGACAGAAACAACAATTGTTGAAAAGCCGGAAGCTGAAAAAGCTGCTCCCCCTGCAATGCCTCCCGGTGGTATGGGAGGAATGGGCGGAATGTACTAAATTTTCGTCGATTCAAATATTTGTAAAATCAGGGTCGTTCATCCAATATGGACGACCCTTTTTTGTCTTGACTAATGAACGATATTTTGATATATTCGTCCCCATATATAAAATAGCAACTTACTATAAAATTACTGGTTGAGGTAGGGAGTTACCCATTGGCTTCAGATATCATCAGATTAAAAAACATGACATTCCACGCATATCATGGGGTGTGGGATGAAGAAAAAGAAATCGGCCAAAGGTTTGAAGTTGATATCGAACTCAGAGTGGATAATTCATCGGCTGCGTTGACTGATAAATTGAAGGACACCATAGATTTATACCAGGTGTTCGATACGGTTGAAGGTGTTGTGATGAACAATAAGTTCAATTTGGTTGAAACAATGGCGGAAAATATTGCTACTAATATTTTGGGAAAATATAAATCGTCAGAAGTGCTGGTTCGAATTCGAAAACCACATGCACCAATCAGGGGTTTGCAAGACGGTATAGAAGTCGAAATTGTCCGGAAACCCACGTGAGCAAATGTTTGAGGATTGCGTGTTTTTGGGATTAGGTACCAATATTGGCGACAGGTTGAAGAATATTCAATCTGCCCTTGCCAGAATATCTGATATCCCAACTACATACATATTAGACTTTTCTTCAATTTATGAAACAGCACCGGTTGGTTATTTGCAACAGGGCAGGTTTTTTAATATGGTCGTGCAAGTCTCTACATGGATTCAGCCGTTGAACTTTTTTTCTGTTTTACAAAAAATTGAGCAGAACCTGGGTCGCGTTAAAGACATTAAGTGGGGACCAAGAATTATCGATATTGATATATTGTTTTGGGGTGAAAAGCTGATAAACAGTAGTGTGTTAACCATCCCGCACCCGGAAAATAAAAACAGAAGCTTTGTTCAGGTTCCTATGAGTGAGTTGGCTCCGGGATTTATGGTTTCATCAAAGCAAACTTGCGTTGATTACCTCAACATATCAAGCAATGAAATAACACTTCACACTTCTAAATCAAAAATCGAGTTTTAATATTCACCATGGCCGCATCTCTCCAATATATTGCAATTGAAGGCGTTATCGGCGCGGGCAAAACGAGTCTCACAAAGAAATTAACCGAGCACTTTGGTGGTAAGGAAGTCCTGGAAAAACAAGACGAAAACCCATTCTTAAAAGACTTCTATTTAAATCCAAGGCAATTTGCTTTCCCGACACAATTATTTTTTTTGTTGAGCCGTTACCGGCAACAGCAGCAAATTCCACAAAGAGAACTTTTTCATGACTTAATTATCGCAGATTATATTTTTGCCAAGGATCGAATTTTTGCCACAATTAATCTTGAAAATCGAGAGCTGCTCCTTTACGATAAAATAGCTTATATGCTTGAACAAGATATTGCCAAACCAGACCTCGTCATCTATTTACAGTCCAATACGGAGCGGTTAATTTATAATATAAAAAAACGTAATCGCGATTATGAACGGGTGATTTCTGAGGAATATATCCGCGAGTTAAATGAAGCCTATAATCAATTTTTCTTCAATTACAGCGATTCGCCATTGTTAATTATTAATTCAACGGAAATCGATTTTGTTAACCGGGAAGAAGATTTTGAAGATCTGGTAAACAATGCCATTAAACCTATTTCAGGTACACAATATTATTCACCGGGTAAATAAATAATTATGTTAAAATTGATTATTTGGGGTTTCCTTTTTTATTTTATAACAAAAGTAGTTAGAATTTTTACTGCAAGTCTAACCGGTACCAAAAATAAGAATAAAGTAGAAAATTCCAATCAGCAACAAAAGCCACCTTTGGATTTGGGAAATCAAGATATTGAAGACGCAGATTTCGAAGATATAACATAAAATACCTCAGGATTTTTGAACGGGATTCAAGCTTTCATTGGAAAATAAATTTCGAGTCTAATCTTTGATTTTTTAAATTATGTTTGTATATTCATCTCTTCTTTAAGATTTTATGGCGTTGAAGTGAAAGCTCTTGTTTTTATTATGGTATTGGCCGCTCAGTTACATGTGAGTGCCCCAGAGGTTGGAGCCTGTTATAGTTTTCCTCTTTATCAAAAAATGCCAAATGACAGTTTGCAGAAAACAGAGAAATCACAGCTTGTTACTAAGTCGCCAAAAGGTGCTATGTTACGATCGTTGGCGCTTCCTGGATGGGGTCAGTTCTATAATAAACAAATTATAAAAAGTTTATTGGTTGTTGCAACTCAAGGTACTTTCATTGGGCTGGCAATTCGTTATAATAACAAGGTTCAAACTGCTCTGTCTTTAGAAGAACAGAATTTTTATAAGGATAGACGAAACCTGACTTTTTGGTGGATGGGCGCAGCAGTACTTTTGAGTATGATCGATGCTTACATTGATGCACATTTATATGACTTCGATGCCGGGCCGGATTTAGCACTTCGTGTGGGTGGAATAAATCAGGGTGGGGAGCAGGTTGGATTTTGGGGGCTTTCATTACGTGCAAATTTCTAAAACACCGCTTTTTTTATTATTTATGCTGTAATGATTAGATATTTATGGAGAGGGAGATATGAGTAATAACGATAGAGGTAGTTGGTCTTCGCGGTTTGGATTTGTGGTTGCTGCAGCAGGTTCTGCCATTGGACTTGGTAATATTTGGAAGTTTCCATATATAACTTATGAGAATGATGGTGGCGCTTTTGTGCTTGTCTACTTGCTCTGTATCGTTGCTATTGGTATACCAATAATGACTGCGGAAATGTTGATTGGTCGGAAAACCCAAAAAAATGCAGTAGGCGCCTTCAAGGAGTTGGGGGGGAACAAATGGAAAATCGTAGGTGGTCTGGGGGTGGTTACCGGCTTTGTATTGCTTTCATATTACAGTGTTATTGCCGGCTGGACTTTGGAATATTTTTTTAAATCTGTGTCCGGTTCATTTAATGGGTTATCGGAACAGGAGGTCGGGAATCAGTTCGGTACTTTTGTGACGAATCCATTTAAGCAAGTTTTTTGGCATGGCCTCTTTATGTCTCTGACTGTATTTGTAATAATGGGGGGAGTTGCTAAAGGCATTGAGCGCGTTACTAAAATTTTAATGCCCGTTCTGCTTGGGATTTTTGTGATTCTTCTCATTCAGTCGTTACAGACGGGGGGCGCAGGAAAAGCGCTGACTTTTCTTTTCAGACCAAATTTTTCAGAATTAACTTTTGATTCCGTCTTGGAAGCTGTTGGGCATTCCTTTTTCACACTTAGTCTGGGAATGGGCACGATAATTACATATGGTAGTTATATGCGTAAAGGAGATAGTTTACCCAAGTCCGCGTTAATTGTAAGCGGCCTGGATACCTGTATTGCAATGGTTGCCTGCATGGTGATTTATCCGATTATTTTTTCATTTGATTTAGTACCAACAAAAAGCGCCGGCATTCTTTTTACAACCCTGCCGGTCATTTTTGTGAAGATGCCAGGAGGCACTTTTTTCGCACCTTTATTTTTTGCTTTGGTTGCTTTTGCAGCACTGACTTCAACCATTTCATTGTTGGAAGTTGTGGTGTCATATTTTGTAGATGAGTTCAAATGGGAGCGGAAAAAGGCAACCGCAGGCACGGGCTTTCTTATTTTTATGCTGGGAATATTATCTGCCTTATCAAATGGCGCCCATCAGGGACTATCCAATTTGAATATTATTGGGAAAACCTCTACTGTCGGCTTTTTTAATACATTTGATTATTTGGTGAGCAATTGGATGTTGCCTATAGGTGGGCTTTTGATCGCTGTATTTGTCGGTTGGATACTGCAATCTTCAGTCAAAGAAGAAGAATTTCATGACGGCGAACAGACTTTTTTTAAATATAACCATTGGAACTTTTTGCTACGGTTTGTATCACCGGTTGCAGTGGCAATTATTATAATTGCAGTTATTTTTGGTAGAGAATTTCAATAAAGTTGAAGGCTTCACAGAATATAATAGCCGCCTTGTGTTTAGGTGTAATATGTATTTGTGTTGGAAATGTTAATGCTGGTGGTAACCGGCAAGAAAATAGTTTTTCGCGCAGGGCAATTTTAAAAAGTGAGACAACAAACGATCCCTGGTTGGGAAAAGATAAATTGCAGCATTTTCTTGTAAGCGGTTTTTTAACTGCGTATGGTTATGTTTTTTTGAATCAAACTGTAAAGAGCCCCGAAAGTTCGGCGACTTATATCAGTACATTTAGCGTTACCGGATTAGGTATAACCAAAGAAATTTATGACCTCAAAAGTAAAAAAGGACATCCCGGCTTTAAAGATATTCTTGCTAATTTACTAGGTGTCGGAACAGCTTTGTTTTTTATAAAGGTATTATGAATTTACTACAACATCATACGGAAGAAGCAGAGGATAAGCCAAAATCAAATTGTGGTATCGTTGCGGCCTTTGGCCATAAAGACGCATCAATTTATGCTTATCAGGCGCTTTATGCACTACAACATCGCGGTCAGGAAAGCTGTGGTATCGTGTCAACGGATGGCAACAATTTTTACCGGCATGCTGATATGGGGTTGGTCAGTCAGGTGTTTTCGGACATCAACACTTTAAATTCCCTAAAAGGAAATATTGCCATTGGACACAATCGGTATTCAACTACCGGTTCTACGATGCTCAACAATGCACAGCCGTTTTTGGTGAACTTCAAAGATACTCCGGTGACAATTTCACATAACGGCAATTTTGTTAACTCAAAATCTGTCCGTGCGAAATTAGTTGAATCAGGAGCAATTTTTCAAACAACTTCTGATACAGAAATTGTTTTACATTTAATGTCACGCTCCAAAGAAACAGATTTTGCTGAAAAAATCAGAGATGCATTATCTCAAATGCAGGGTGCGTATTGCCTTGCTGTCGGAACTAAAGATGGCGTTTACGGCGTACGCGATCCCCGTGGTTGGCGGCCATTGTGTCTCGGAAAAAAAGATAACACGTATTTCATTGTTTCCGAAACTTGTGCGTTGGACCTGATAGGTGCTGAGTACGTTCGCGAAATTGAACCAGGTGAAGTCCTGGCTATTAAAAAGGATGGTCTGAAATCGTACTGGCTGGATGAAAAAGCGCCCAGGACGGCCTGCATTTTTGAGCATGTGTATTTTTCCCGGCCTGACAGTAAAATTTTTAATGAAAACGTAGATCGTGCCCGACGCAAGTTGGGTAAAAATCTTGCCTTGGAACACCCGGCTGATGCCGATATTGTTATCTCTGTGCCTGATTCATCAAATACAGCCGCCTTGGGATATGCCAGTACTTCGGGAATTAAGTTTGAGATTGGACTAATCCGCAACCACTACATTGGTCGTACATTTATCCACCCGCAGCAATCCTCGCGGGAGTTCAATGTCCGGGTTAAATTTAATCCTGTAGAGGGAGTATTGCGTGATCGGCGGGTTGTGTTAGTGGAAGACTCAATTGTGCGCGGCACCACTTTGAAACACCTCTCAAAAATGGTACGTAATGCCGGCGCGAAGGAAGTTCATGTTCGTGTTACTTCGCCGCCTATTATTGCACCATGTTATTATGGTATGGATTTTCCAACCAAGGACGAGTTGATTGCATCAAATAAAAAAGTAGAAGAAATTCGTGAATATCTGGGAGTTGAAAGTTTGGGGTATCTTTCTCTTGAAGGAATGATTGGTGCTGTCTCAAAGGATACAAGTGGGTTTTGTACAGCCTGCTTTACAGGAGATTATCCTTTACTGCCGGAAAAAGGCGCAAAAAAACTATTGTATGAAGATCTTGAAATTGCAAATAACTAATTACGATTGGAACCAATGAAACAACTTTTGAAGCCATTTGATTATTTTTTTATATTGAAACCAATAATGTTTTTTCCGGTGTGGGTTTTGTTTCTATCCGGCTATTATGTGCAGAATAAAACTGAACCCTATTTGCATTCAGAAGGGAATATTTCAAATGGTGTGGCTGCGTTTGGAGAGGATAGACTGATTTGGCTTGGCCTGGCTGTAACCATTTTAATGGGTGCGATATTTGTGCTTAACCAGGTCATGGAAAGAAAATCTTCTGAAACCAAAAGTAAGTTTACATTTATAGCACCTGGAATGCTAACACCTAAGTCGGCGTTTATCGAGTCTTCTATTCTGATTGTTTTGACACTTGGCTTTAGTTTCTTTTTTTTCTGGAAAATAGGTGTGTTGGCTTTTATTATTCTGCTTTTGCTGGGCTATCTGTTTAATTTTTCACCATTTGCCTGGAAAGATAAACTAATACTTGCACTACTTGCAAAGTTGGTTACAGCCTTTCTGCTTTTTGGAGGGGGATGGTTTTTCAATGGCCGGTTAAGCAGCGCGTTGGTGATTCAGGCATCGCCGTATCTCTGCTTTTTTTTAAGTTTGCTTTTGTTTGAAGCTGTTGAAAATTCACCATCTGATGACTCGCAGGGTAAAAACGCTTTTGCTGAAAAGTTTGGTTTTTCAACCACACTTTGCGTCGCTGTGGTGCTGACTGTTGTATCCATCGCTAGCGCATTTATTTTGAAAGATGAATTGATTTTTTATCCGGCATTATTTGCACTACCATTTTTTTTATGGGCGGCAATTAGTGCAAAAAATTGTGAAGTAGAACGTTCCTTAAAATATGCTATGGTGTTTTTGATTATTGCCATTAGTTTTAAGTGGGGAATTTTATTTAAGGATTACTTTTTTATTGGAACTGTAGCCACGATTTATTTTAGCGCAAAAATTTATTATCGGCTCCGTTTTGGAGTGAATTATCCGACCCTGGCTGTTGAAACCGGTAAAGAATAAGCATGATCGGAGTTGTCGATGACAAATGCGATTTTTGTGGAGCATGTGTTGCAGTATGCCCGGTCGATTCGATTGAGCTGTTTGAAGCCAGAATAGAAATTTTACCGCATTGCACGGATTGTATGCTTTGCGTTTGGGTTTGCCCGGTAGAAACACTCAAACCACTTGAGATATCAGAGATGGTGAATGCGGAATAGCTATGACTGCATAGTTGTTGGCGGAGGTCCTGGCGGCGCTTGGGCGGCAAAGCATGCCGCTGAGCAAGGAGCCAATGTGTTGCTGCTGGAAAAGGATCGCGAAATCGGCATCCCGGTACGCTGTGCCGAAGCAGTTGGCATAGATAGCCTTAGACTTGTTGTTGAACCGGAAGAACGTTGGATCAGCAATCGCATTAAAGGCGCTGTGCTTGTTTCACCACACGGAAAAGAAGTGGAGGTCGCCAGCGATGCGGACCAGGGTTATATGCTCGACCGCCGGATTTTTGACTTTGGTCTTGTAAATATAGCTGCCTCAGCCGGGGTTGAAGTTAAAACAAAAGCCTATGTCAATGGACTTTTAAGAGACAACGGTAGCGTAAAAGGTGTTTCTGTAAAACACCTCGGTAAAGATTACAAAATCAGCTCGAAAATTGTGATTGGCGCCGATGGCGTTGAATCGAGAGTCGGACGTTTTGGAGGACTCAAAACAAATATCAAGTTGAAGGATTTAGAGTGCTGTCTGCAAATGACTCTAGCAAATATCAAAATAAATCCGGATAATATATATTTGTATTTTGGAAGAGATGTTGCCCCGGGTGGTTATCTTTGGGTTTTTCCAAAAGATGAAACCACTGCAAATGTTGGAATAGGTATTTCGGGTGAGTTTGCCAAAGAAAAGTCAGCAAAAAGGTATTTAGAAGAATTTATTGAGAAGTATTTTCCACATGCCGCCGTTTTATATACGGTTGTAGGAGGTGTCCCCTGCGCACCTACTTTAAAGAAAATTGTAATGGATGGTTTAATGCTGGTTGGCGATGCAGCGCATCAGGTTAATCCGGTTACAGGTGGTGGAATTGTTACTGCAATGCTTGCCGGGCGAATTGCTGGTCAGGTTGCAGCTCAGGCGATAAAAGAAAATGATGTGACCGGAGAAAGGTTTGCTGAGTACCCCGAAAAGTGGCACAAGATTCAAGGCAAAAATCATGAGCGCATGCACAAAATAAAACAAGCGATTTCTAAACTAACGGATGACGATCTTAATGCGACCGCCGATTCCGTACTTGCCTTGCCTGAAGAAAAAAGAACCCTGGGTAATATTTTCAAAAAAGCATTAATTAAACAGCCTGCAATGTTATTCGATATAATGAAAGTTTTCCTAAAATAGGACTTTAAAAGTGCGGATAAGTGAATTTACTTACATTTCAAACATTTTAAGTATAACCCGCGTAATTCTGGTCATTCCCATATTTTATCTGCTTAAATTACAAACAGAAATGGGAAGTTACCTGGCGGTGGTAATTATGTTTTTAGCTGCCCTAACCGATGCCTACGACGGCAGATTGGCAAGAAAACTAAAACAGCGTACGGATCTGGGTCGTGTTTTAGACCCTATAGCCGACAAGATTACGATCGCCGGTATTGCAATAATTCTTGCAGAAACCCGAGGTCTGCCTGTGTGGTTCGTCGTCTTAATTATTGTGCGTGATGTAGGTATTGTCGTTTTGAGTTCTTTTCTGGTTCTGCGCACCAGAGTAATGGTTGAATCTAATATGCTTGGTAAAATCACGGTTACAATTTTGGGTTTAACGGTTGTCGCCTATACGGTAGAATTAGGTTTTAGCGAAATTCTTCTTTATACCAGCATTGCTTTTATAGCAGCTTCCTCAATTAGCTATTCTATAAGAATGAAAAGGACATCGCGAGTGAATGTTGTAAAAGAGGCGATGTAAGAATGGCTTCCTTTTTTGAAAAATTTAAACAAGGTTTGGCCAAAACGAAAGAGGGTTTTGTTGGCGAAATCTCCAGCCTGGTTAAAAATCAATTCGAAATCGATGACGATTTTATAGATAAAGTTGAAGAAGTTTTAATTTCCTCTGATATTGGTGTGGCCACAAGCATGGAGGTTGTGGACGATTTGCGCGATCATGTGAATCGCATCGGGTTTGATCATAAGGAAGAACTCTTTACGTTTTTACAAGAACATCTCAGTAAATCTCTCGATAGAACCACAACCGACTTTGTTGAAGGATTTTTTCAACCTAACAAAAAACCTTACATCATAGTGTTGGTTGGTGTAAATGGTGTTGGCAAAACCACCACAATTGCCAAGCTCGCCAAGCTTTTTCATCAAAAAGGAAAAACCGTAATGCTTGCTGCTGCAGATACTTTTCGGGCGGCAGCCACTGAGCAGCTTGAGATTTGGGCTAAACGAGTAGAAGCTGAAGTTATAAGCACACAGCAAGGGGCTGACCCGGCGGCAATTGCTTTTGATGCAGGCAAAGCTGCTTTGGCGAGAGATGTTGATGTATTAATTGTTGATACCGCTGGCCGGCTGCATACAAAAGTAAATTTAATGGAAGAGTTGAAAAAAATAAACCGCGTATTAGATAAAGCGGTTGCTGGCGCACCTCACGAAACATTACTTGTACTCGACGCAACGACGGGACAAAATGCCATAATGCAGGCCAAGCAGTTTAGAGAAGTTGTGGATGTAACCGGTCTGGTGGTAACCAAGCTCGACGGCACCGCAAAAGGTGGTATGGTCTTTTCAATTCAAAAAGAACTGCAATTACCGGTGCGTTTTGTCGGTTTAGGTGAACAGGTTGATGATTTAAAACCGTTTGATGCAGAAACGTTTGTTGAGGCGCTATTTAATGAAAATTAATCTTACCACTTTGGGTTGTCCCAAAAATTTGGTCGACTCCGAATTTTTGCTCGGCGGGTTAAAGGGTGAAAATGTTGAATTTGTTGACAATCCGTTAGATGCTGAAACCATTATCCTCAATACTTGTGGTTTTATTCAAGGTGCAAAAGAAGAATCTATTGACGCAATTTGGGAAGCTGTTGAATTAAAGAAACAAGGGAAATGCAAGCGCGTATATGTTACAGGCTGCCTTTCTCAGCGGTATCCGGACGCCTTAAAAAAAGAAATTCCTCAGGTAGACGGGTTTTACGGAAATCGGGATATCAGCCGTATTGTGCAGGAACTAACCGAAAAGCTTGATTTGAAGCGAGAAATTCTCGGAGAGCGCTTACTCACAACACCAAGGCATTTCGCATATTTGAAGATTTCTGAAGGCTGTGAAAACCCGTGTACTTTCTGTTCAATTCCAGGGATACGTGGTAATTTTAAGAGCCGAACCATTGAAAGTTTGGTTGAAGAAGCGGAAATGCTTGCGGATAGGGGTGTGCAGGAACTTATCATCATTGCGCAGGATACAACCATTTATGGCGTTGACATCTATGGAAAAAAGCAATTGGTTCCACTGTTGGACAAACTTTCCTCAATTAAGAGAATAAAATGGATACGTTTGCTGTATACTTACCCCGCACACTTTTCTGATGATATCATCGAAATAATTATCGATAAAAAAGATGTTATTAATTATGTTGATATGCCGGTTCAGCATGTTTCTAATCGCTTACTTAAAAATATGGCCAGGAAAACAACACGTAAGGACATGGAGACAATTATAAAGAAGTTGCGACAGGGGAACCCTGAGATTGCGTTACGCTCAACTTTTATAGTGGGGTTTCCGGGTGAAACTGAGGATGACCACCGTGAATTGGTTGATTTTATGGAAGATATACATTTTGAGCGGTTGGGTTTATTCGCTTATTCACATGAGGAAGATACACCTTCCTATAACTTCCCCAATCAGGTTCCGGATCATATAATTCAGGAAAGGCTTGCCGAGTTAAATGATATTCAGACCGAGATTTCGAGCAGATTTAATGAAAGTTTGATAAATAAAAGGCTCACCGTTTTAGTTGATGGATTTGATAAGGAAGAAGAAGCCTTCGCTGGACGCACCATTTATGATTGTCCGGAAATCGATAATTCCGTTTTCATAAAAAGTGCAGGCTTAACCCCTGGCGATTTTATTGATGCGAAAATTATTGACTGCAACGAATATAATTTATTTGCAAAAAGTTGAACATTTTCGCTTAATTGTTATTATAATCAATTACAAGTTTAAAGGTGTAAAATATGATAAATCAGATAAAAAAAGTGGTCATACCAGTATATCTGGTTCTTTTTGCTTTTTGTGTTGATGCTTACGCCTTCCCGATTTTTTTGCCATCACCTGTTTTGCAAAATGAACAAGATTCAGTTTCCGTTGATGTTGAGTTAGTTAATTTCCTTGCCGGTGATGGCCTGCTTAGTAAGTTAGATGTATATGTGAAAATTTTATACGATAACGTTCAATTTGTTAAGGTTAAAAAAGACACCTTTTTAGCGCAATACAATGTCGAAGTGACGGCTAAAAGTCGAAAAGATGATAGTTCTGAAAGTAGAAAGTTCAGCGATTTCATTGCAATCGAGTCTCTTGATGAAGTAAACTCAGTTAAAAAATTTAATTTAAACAAAGTAAGTTTTGATCTGCAATCCGGGGAATACGATGTTTTAATTACAGTGCAGGATAAAGAAACTTTGTTTCGCAGTGAGTTCAATAGAGAGATAACCCTTAAAGACTTTTCGAAACCTGTTGTGCAAATTAGCAATATTCTTTTCCTTGATGGAATTCAGAAAAAAGAAGATACCGGTAATTATATTTTTACACCGAGAGTTTCCAATGAGCAAAGCGATGATTTTCGGATTTTAGCATATTTTGAAATTTATAATGTAACACAAGATGATAGTTTTAGGGTTAAATATCAAGTGTTAGGCCAGCAGGATACTGTTTGGTACGAACATGAATATTTTAGTGCCGGAGAAGGTAGAGTTACACAAAATTTCATTGATGTCGTTGGCGAAAATTTGCCGCATGGAAATTATAAACTGAAAGTTTTTATGGAATCCGGTGGTAAAGAATTTAATGCCGAGAAGGGATTTAACTGGTATCTCCAGGGGCTACCAGTTGAGTTTAGATCAGTTGAGGAAGCTATTCATGTATTAAAGTATTTGGCCACAAAAAAAGAGTATAAGCGCTTGCAAAAATTAAGCACGGGAGAAAAACATCACGAATTTCTGGTTTTTTGGAAGAAACATGATCCCACTCCGTTAACTAGCGAAAATGAATTACGTGATGAGTATTATGCGAGAGTCGTATTTGCCAATGCTAACTATCATTCTTTGAGTAAAGGCGGGTGGCAAACAGACAGAGGATGGGCTTATATAATGCTTGGAAAACCAGATAATATTCAACGGAATCCGTATAATATGGATTTCAGAACCAGAAGGCTTGGTAAAACCATTAAAGCTATACAAATTTGGGATTACTATACATATAACCGTCAGCTGGTATTTTATGATGATAACGGTTTTGGACAATATCGTCTTGAGAATCCTGAAACGCTGTACGAGATTTTAAAAAATTAATTCTGCTTTTTGAAAGCAAGGGGCACCTGAATTGCGAAAAGGATTTTTTCAAACTATCCTCCTGATAATTCTTTTAAGCCAAATTTGTCAAACGGCCTATACTCAGGAATCAACCCCCCAAATATTTGAGGTTACAAAGAAAAATCTAGAATCCGAAAGTCCTGTATTTGCACTTCGAATGTTTAATTTTGCCTCAGATAGCCTGAAATTAAGCAAGTTGTATATCCAACTAAACTTCCCATTTAATAATCTTCAATTTATTAGAAATCGTGATACGGATGATGATTTAAAAAAATTCCGTTCTGACTTTCAGGCGACATTGACAATTTCAGATTCAAGCAGTGATGAGATTGAGTATAAAAGATGGAAAGGTGAGATTTTTGCAAGTGATTTTAAGGAAACCAAACTTGAGGAAAAATATGGGTTTACACGTAATTCGGTTGAATTAAAACCAGGCGAATACAATTTTAAAATCGAACTGAAGGATTTGGAAACGCAGCGTGTATCTGATATGGAAGGTACTGTAAGGCTGGCTGATTATTTTAGTGAGAGCTTTACTGTTAGCAATTTATTGTTTGTAAATTCAATTGATTTTATTGAAGGAGCGGAACCCAAAAAAGACAATGTTGGCTTATATGTTTACTACGAAATATATAATATTCCAAAAGGAGATTCAGCGAGTCTTGAATACAAGGTTGAATTGGTCAATGGCCGGGTTCAACAAAGGAAAGTGGAATCATTTGCAAGTGTAGGAATTTTAAATAAAAAATATATTATAATTTCCAAGGAAACACTTTCCCTGAATTTTGATGTTAACGTAACGGTTCACTATAAAGACGATTCTGTTAGTGTTTTACAGCAGCTTGCACCCAAATCGCAACAGAAAAAATTCGTTTATGAAGACTTGAAGGAATCCATAGAACAATTGCTCTATATTGCCGATAAGGATGAGATTAAGGCGATAAAAGAGCTAGAGGGGGATGAGCAGATAAAGGCTTTTAATCAGTTTTGGAAAAGTAAAGATCCCACGCCAGAAACCAATGTGAATGAGTATTTGAATGAGTATTATCGCAGGGTATTAATTGCCAATGATAAATTTAAGGGGTTTATCCCCGGCTGGAAAACCCAGATGGGAATGGTGTTTATTAAATTGGGGCACCCCAGCTATATCGACCAACCCTTGGAGCATGCTATGTTTGAGCCATCCCAGGGGCTTTTCGGTGAAAAACGACGAGTGATCTGGCTCTACCAAATGTTAAACAGAAAAGTGGTATTTGAATTATTTGGTTCCGATTACAGAATTAGTAATTATAATGAAGTTTTTGATTTGTTGAGTGATGATGATATTAGATTCTAGTTTAAAACCTCCCAGACTCCAAGCAGGTGATACAATTGGCGTCGTTGCACCGGCCAGCCCTATGAAACCAGAGCGGCTGCAAAAGGGTGTACAATACCTCAAAAATTTAGGTTATCAAGTTAAGCTTGGTGAAAGTGTTGAACAGGTTCATGGATACCTTGCCGGAATTGACGAAGCGCGGGTCTCTGATTTAAACAATATGTTCGCTGACTCTGCCGTTAAAGCTATTTTCTGCGTACGAGGCGGCTATGGTACGCCAAGGCTACTTCCTCAGATTGATTATGATCTCATCCAAAAAAATCCTAAAATTCTTTTGGGATATAGCGATATAACCGCATTACAATTGGCAATTTATGCAAAGACATCTCTTGTGTCATTTTCCGGCCCTATGGTGGCTGTTGAAATGGGAATGGGGATTGAGACACCCACTGAAAATCATTTCTGGCAAGCGGTGACTTCGGGAAAAGAATCGTTGGATTTTGACGGAATTAAAACCGATATCAAGATTCTTAATGCCGGGAAAGCAGAAGGACGACTACTCGGGGGAAACTTTGCGATGATCTGTTCGTTGCTGGGAACACCTTATTTACCGGATCTGAATAATGCGATTTTATTTCTTGAAGACGTGGGCGAGACTCCTTATAAAATTGATCGGTTTTTGTCTCAATTAAAAAACGCCGGTGAATTGAATAAGATCTCTGCATTGGTTTTAGGATATTTTACAGATTCTGAGCCAACTAATGGCCCTTCGCTTACCATCGAACAGTTGGTGGCAGAGTTGACTTCCGACCTCAATATCCCAATCATTTCCAACTTCCCCTATGGGCATGTGGATGTTAAGTACACAATGCCGGTGGGTGCGCTTGCCCGTTTGGATGCCGACGTTGGCAAGTTGCAGATAATTGAACCGATTGTAACTTAAATCCTCCCATTATTTCATTGCTTTTGGAACAAAAGTTTACTATCTAAAAGTTGCAGTAAAATACACTTTTTTCTTCTTGCTTTGCGCTTTCTTAAAGGGAGTTCAGATTGTAGCGGGGTTACCCAAGCAGATAGCTTATCTTACTTTTTCCCCACTTGGTCTTTATAATTATTGAAATCAGGTAATCTTAAGTTGACGAAAATAGCGGTTTTTGTATCCGGCCGTGGCTCAAACTTCCAGGCAATTATTGAAGCTATTGGAGAGGGGCGACTCGCGGCTGAAGTTGTTTTAGTTATTGGAGATAAGCCGGAAATTGGCGCGTTTGATATTGCAAAAAAAAACGGGATTCATTATACTTATTTTAACAAAAATGATTTTGAGTCTGAAGAAAATTATGACAGTGCAATTTTAGCTGCCCTTGAAAAATACCAGGTTCAACTAATTGCTTTAGCCGGGTATATGAAAAAAATCGGACAGACTGTTATTCGTGGTTATAAAAACAGAATTTTGAATATTCATCCTGCACTTTTGCCATCTTTTGGCGGTGCGGGAATGTTCGGCGTGCGGGTTCATAAAGCTGTTTTGGGATATGGCTCCAAAGTCTCCGGTGTCACGGTTCATCTCGTAGATGATGAGTATGATACGGGGGTTCCAATTTTACAGAGATGTGTTCCGGTTCTTGAGGACGATACACCTGAAACGCTCGCTGCACGTGTACTTGCAGAAGAGCATAAAATATTTCCAGAAGCATTGCAATTATTTTGTGAAAATAAGATTGAAGTTAATGGCCGAAAATTGATTGTCAGGAAAGCAGGTTGAGTTTTAAATGGAGAATGTTTAATGCCCAAAATTAAACGGGCACTTGTTAGTGTTTATGACAAGTCCGGCATTTTGGAATTTGCAAAAACTTTAAAAGAATTTGGTGTTGAAATTGTTTCAACCGGCGGTACTGCTGCTTATCTGAAGGAAAATGGTATTGACACAACAAGCGTTTCAGACATTACTGAATTCCCGGAAATCCTTGGTGGACGCGTCAAAACGCTTCATCCAAAAATCTATGGCGGTTTGCTGGGGCTAAGAGAAAACAGCGACCAGATGCAGGAATTAATTCAGCATGATATTGCACCTATTGACATGGTTGTTGTTAATCTGTACCCATTTGAAAAAATAGTTTCAAAGCCTGATGTTACAAGGCAGGAAGCTTTGGAAAGTATAGATATTGGCGGGCCTTGCATGATTCGGGCTGCGGCAAAAAATTATCTTTCGGTTGCGGTTGTAACCTCGCCTGGGCAATATGAAAGTATGGCTAATGAGTTAGGGGAAACCAATGGTGAAGTTAATACCGAAACCACCGAAAAGTTGGCAGCTACGGCCTATGCCTTAACCTCGAACTATGATAGAAAGATTAGCCAATATCTCACAAAAAGAACTGATAACGCAGAATTACCTGATACATTGAATCTTAATTTATCAAAAGTGCGAGGGCTCAGATATGGCGAGAATCCGCACCAGACGGCGGCGTTATACGCAGAATCAGGGCAACTGAGTAGCGGTCTGTTAAAGGCTGAACAGTTGCATGGGAAAGAGCTTTCTTATAACAACCTAATTGATGCGGATGCGGCTTTAGGGGTTGTGCAGGAATTTGATGAACCGTGTGTTGTGATTGTAAAACATACTAATCCATGCGGGGCTGCCATTGGAAAATCTATCAAGGAAGCATACCTCCATGCGAAAGGAACAGATCCGGTATCTGCTTTTGGCGGTATCGTTGGTATAAACAGAAAAGTAGATGCCGAAACCGCCCGTGTAATTTCGGAAATTTTTACTGAGGTACTCATCGCACCCGACTTTGATGAGCAGGCATTGGAAATTTTAAAACAAAAGAAAAATTTGCGTGTGTTAAAATTAGCAGAATTCAATAAGATCGAAAAAGCCTTTCAGTTAAAAAGAATTCAGGGTGGGATGCTGTTACAAGATCAAGATTTCAAGAATATAAGCGATATAGATTTTAACGTTGTGTCCGAGCGTGAGCCAACAGAAGAAGAGTGGATGGCTCTTAAGTTTGGCTGGCGTATTTGCAAATGGGTAAAATCAAATGCAATTGTGTATTCGACACAAGACCGAACAATTGGTATTGGCGCCGGGCAAATGTCCCGAGTAGATTCATCTTATTTTGCAGTAAAGAAGGCGAATGAAATGCAGCTTAATTTAGAGGGTACAATTTTAGCTTCAGATGCATTTTTCCCTTTTCGTGATGGTGTGGATGTTGCCGCTAAAGCAGGAGCCACGGCACTTATCCAACCTGGGGGTTCGGTGCGCGATGAAGAAGTTATCGCTGCGGTGAATGAAAATAAAATGGCAATGGTTTTTACCGGCGTTAGACATTTTCGCCATTAATGATAGAATTATAACTTTTACGCTTAAAAGCGAAAGATAATTTAATGGAAAAAAATTATTCAATAGATTCATTCTGGAGCAAGTTTTTATCAAATGATATTGCAATTGATCTGGGTACTGCAAATACCCTGGTTTATGTTAAAGGTCGGGGGATTTTAATTAACGAGCCTTCAATTGTAGCGGTGCGAAAAAACGACCAAACAATAATGGCGTACGGCAATGACGCCAAGACCATGATGGGACGTACGCCGGGCGATCTGGTTACGATTCGTCCCTTAAAAGATGGTGTGATTGCAGACTTTGATCTCGCCGAAAAAATGATTCGTCATTTTATTAAAAGAGTGCAAACAAATCGATTTATTCGTCCACGAATCGCTGTATGTATTCCTTCCGGTATCACCGAGGTTGAGCGTAGAGCTGTTCGGGATTCTGCGGAACACGCAGGCGGTAGAGAAATATATTTGATTCAAGAGCCCATGGCGGCTGCGCTTGGCGTTAATTTACCCATCGAAGACCCTGTGGGCAGCATGGTTATTGATATTGGCGGCGGTACCACAGAAATAGCGGTAATCTCTTTGTCAGGTATTGTAACCGACATTTCAATTAGAATTGGCGGCGATGAAATGAATGAGGCGATTATCCAGTATTTTAAAAAGGCCTACAATCTCTTAATTGGTGAAAACACGGCTGAAGCAATCAAGATTAATATGGGGTCCGCAGCACCGTTTAAAGCCGAAGATGTAAAAATTGTTAAAGGCCGTGATTTGGTAGAAGGTATCCCCAAAACTGTAAAAGTTCATGCCAAGGAAATTCAGGATGCTCTGGCCGAAGCTGTTGGATACATTATTGACGCGGTAAAATTGTGCCTGGAAAGAACACCCCCGGAATTGGCCTCCGATATTTTGGATAGAGGGATTGTTCTAACTGGCGGCGGTGCGTTACTAAAAGGGCTCGATGAGCGTTTGCGTATTGATACGGAGCTTCCAATAATTGTGGCTGAAGAGCCCCTGACCTGTGTTGTTTTAGGTACAGGAAGAATTTTTGATAATCTAACCGAATATCAGAAAATATTAAGTAATAACAGACGTTACTAACTCTATTTACAAACTGCTGGCAAAACTCATAATTAATGCCTGAACGAAAACTACATATTCGCGTCATTCTGAGCACAAAGCCCCGGAGACAGCTTTTCAAAGTAGCTGTTGGTGTGCGAAGAATCTCTCTCGCAAGCAGAAGATTCTTCGCGCTTCAACTTTTGCCTCAAGCGGGAAATTTGGGTGCTCACACTCAGAAAGACATATTTGTGAGTTTTCGGCCAATCACTAATTAATCTATTTGGATTGTTGTTGTAATGAATAATGACATTTATTTTAGGAATAAATCAACAAATCCAATCATTCTCAAACCCAATTTTCTCACCATAAAATTATAGTCAACTGAAATTTGGTGTCGAATATTTATAAATTATCCGGGATAGAAGATGTTACCGAATGAGTTGCTGCTTCACAGAAGAGACTTTATTACTTTTTTTTGTGGTGTGCTGGTATCGGTAGTTCTTATTTTTTCAAACAATAATTCTCAAATTCAAAATGTTCGGGCTTGGACGGTGGAAGGCTTTGGTTTTTTTCTAAATAAAGTTACAGCACTTAGAGGCTATTATCAACTTCGTGAAAAGAACCTCTGGCTAAATGAACAAAATGCTAATTTGATGCTTGAAAACAGTCGCTTGCGGGAAGCGGCTTTTGAGAATGACAGACTCAAGAATCTGCTGAACTTTAAATCGAGAAGTAAATTTGATTTAGTGATAGGAAAAATCATTGGTCATTCTCAGGACAGTTTTATTAATTCAGTCATTCTGGATGTCGGTAAAAATGAAGGTGTCTACAAAAATATGGCTGTAGTTACTGCTCAAGGTTTAGCCGGTAAAATATTCTCAGTCAGCGAGAATAAAGCTATAGCGTATTTATTGTTGGATAGAAATTTTAGAGTAGGAGTTATCGATCAAAGAACAAGAATTCCCGGTATTATAAGATGGTTTAAAACCGGAAGTGAATTGGTGCTTGGGGAGGTGCCGAAACGCTCGGATGTAAAAGTTGGCGATAAAATTGTTACATCCGGCATAAGTCGAATTTTTCCCGGAGGATTGACCATTGGCGAAATAAAATCCATTAGCGATGAAAAACTTGGTATGTTTATGAATATTGTTGTAGAACCTGCAGTAGACTTTTCAAGGTTGGAAGAAGTTTTTGTGGTGAAATCCCATAATATTGATTTGAATTAGGCAAATGTACGTTCTTCTTTATAGTTTACTTTTTGCTGTTGCAATTATATTACAGCTAACCCTTATCCCTCTGTTTTCAATAAAAAACATTACACCTGATCTGGTTTTTATCGTGGTTCTGGCTATCGTTTTTAAACATGGCCGGTTTTGGGGTTTAATTAGCGGTTTCGTTGCCGGGGTTGTGCTGGATTTTTTTGGTACCGGATTTGTTGGTGTTTCATCACTCGGTAATATCCTGGCTGTATTTTTTGCAGGCTATTGGATTAATGAACAATTCGAAAGACGGTTCTTATTACTTTTACTGTTTTTATTCATAACTACCTTAATTCATAATTTAACATATTTCCCGATTGTGTCCATTGGCTCATCAATTGGATTTTGGCCTTTATTTTTTAGAAGTGTGATACCCCACTCAATGTATACATTAGTATTTATGGCGGTTATTTATTTAGCCATTCCAAGCGCTTTCAATAAAAGCCGTCTGGCATAATTATGCAAAATAATGGGCAAAATTTAAATCGATTTTACCTGGCTTTGGTTACAATCGTTTTTTTGGGTTTGATTTTCCGATTGGTACAATTGCAATTATACAACCGGGAAAAGTATTATACCGAATCGGAAAGAAACAGGATAAGAGACGTAATTGTTGATGCCCCACGTGGGTTAATTCTCGATAGGTCGGGAATTGTTCTGGTGGATAATAGACCAACCTATTCTATTTCGGTAATACCTTATGAGTTTTTACGTTCTAAGGGAACTTCCAGGCTTCTTGCCTTGATTTTGAATATTGATGAAAAAGTATTAGTGAAAAAAGTAAAAAAGAAGAAAATAGGAAACTTTTCTCCAGTAAGAGTTAAGCGAAATGTTGATTTTAAAACTGTAAGTGACATTGAAGAAAATTTATTTGATCTGGTTGGGGTCTATTATCATATCGACTCAAAGAGGTTTTATCCTTCGGAGGTAAAAGCCCCTCATCTTTTTGGCTACCTGGGAGAAATTACGTCTGATGAAATCACTAAATTTCGAAGGACTGGTGAAAACTACAGAAGGGGGGACTTTGTAGGGAAAAATGGCCTCGAGGTAAAATACGAGAAGTTTCTACGTGGTGAAGACGGTGTTAAATATATTGAGGTCGATGTTTTAGGGCGTGAGGTTAGGGAGCTTTCCGAGCTTTCCGGAAGCGAACCTAAAACCGGTAAAGATATCTACCTTACAATTGACGCCAATATCCAGAAATACCTCGAAGATGTTATGGTCGATAAAAAAGGCGCGGCTGTGGTTTTGGATCCCAGGAATGGCGATGTGCTGGCTTTTCTTAGCAAACCGGATTATGACCCCGAGATATTTTCAAATCCCCTGACACCTGATATTTGGAATAAGCTTGTTAATCATGAGCAGAAGCCCTTGTACAATCGTGCTTCTCAGAGCCTGTACCCGCCAGGCTCAACCTACAAAATTGTAGTTGCAGCAGCCGGACTTGAAACCGATACGATAAATTTAACAGAAACGGTTCTTTGTACCGGGTCTTATCGTTTGGGACGGCGTCCTTTTGCGTGTTGGAAAGAAGAGGGACATGGGGAGATGAATTTATTGAATGCAATTCAGCAATCCTGTAATGTTTATTTTTATCACAAAGGTCTTGATGTTGGATTGAAAAACTGGACAGACTTTTCGCATTATTTTGGTTTCGGTAGCAAAATTGGTCTTGATTTTCCAAATGAAAGCGCGGGCTTAATACCAAATGCGGAATACTTCGATCAAAAGTATGGTGAAGGTAAGTGGACGAGGGGGCTTATTTTAAATTTGTCTGTTGGACAAGGTGATCTACTTACAACACCACTGCAAATGGCGTATTTTGCGATGATTATTGGGAATGAAGGCGCTGCTTACAGACCTCATTTTATTAAAAGGTTGGTTGAACCCGGTACCGGGAAAGTGGAGCGTTTTCAACCCAATAAAATTACAATTACACAAATTCAGGAAGAAACCTATAAGGTTCTTAAGGAGGGTATGTATCTGGTTGTAAATGGACCAAAAGGGACTGGCCGGGCTTCCTGGATTAAAGGGTTTGATGTTTGTGGTAAAACAGGTACAGCCCAAAACCCTCATGGAGATAGTCACGCTTGGTTTATCGGTTTTGCTCCTAAAGATAATCCGGAAATTGCCTTATGCATAATGCTTGAGAATGGTGGCGGTGGCGGCGCTAATGCTGCGCCCATTGCAGGCGGTGTTTTACGAACGTATTTAAAAAATAAAGAAGTTGTTGTCGCACAGCGATAGGTAAATCATGTTAAAGCGTTTTTCATTGGACAACCTTAACCTCAGTATCCTTTTGACTGTTTGCGTACTAACAGTATGCGGACTTGTTGCAATATATAGCGCCACCTACAGTACAGAAGCAGTAACTGCTCATGAAAAATTTAGTAAACAAATGGTTTGGTTTGCAATATCTTTAATCGCTTTATTTTTTGTAACCTATACCCCCATTAAAATATTTTATAAGCACGCATATACAATTTATGCCATTTGTCTATTTTTGTTAATTTTAGTTTTTTTGATTGGAAAAGGAACAGGGACACGAAGGTGGATTACGCTAGGCCCTGTTTGGCTGCAACCAGCTGAGTTTGCAAAAGTTGGTGCACTTTTGGCTTTAGCAAAATATTTATCGAGAGATACAAGAAACTTAAATAATTTAAAAGAACTTGTTATCGCCTTACTTATTATTCTGATCCCGTTCGTGCTCGTTATGCGTCAGCCTGACTTGGGTTCAGCCCTTGTATTTTTGGCATTGCTTCTGCCCGTTTTGCATTGGGCAGGACTTTCAGCAATGGTTCTGTTTGTTTTTCTTGCCCCCCTCATTAGCTTGGTTTGCGCATTTAATTATTATTCCTTTTTAGTCGCGATGATTATTATCTGTGTTATTTTGGTTTTTTTTCAGCGTGGGCTCACGTTCTTTTTGGTTAACTTTATTATAAATATCGGAGTTGGTATTATTACCCCGATTATGTGGGACTTATTGAAAGAATATCAACAAAACAGGATATTGACATTTTTGGGATTAGTTCAGGACCCGCATGGCTTGGGGTATCAGGTTATTCAATCCAAAGTTGCGATTGGCTCCGGCGGTTTTTCGGGAAAAGGTTTTTTAGAGGGAACCCAAACGCATTTACGATTCTTACCGGAACAACATACTGATTTTGTGTTTTGTGTTATTGGCGAGGAGTTTGGTTTTATCGGTGCGATAATTTTGTTAAGTCTTTTCTTTTTTCTCGTTACTAAAGCCATTGATATTGCAGGTAGTGTAAAAAGTAAATTTCTTAGCATTGTCACTTTTGGCGCAGCCATAATTTTTATATTTCAAATTTTTGTAAATATTGGTATGACTATTGGAATAATGCCAGTAACAGGCTTACCTCTGCCATTTCTCAGTTACGGTGGTTCTTCGCTCCTTGCAAACTTTGTTCTAACCGGACTCATTTTAAATGCTGCGCGAAAACGGTTTGAATATTTATAAAACCCGAATTGCGATTCCGCAATTTATTCAGTGGTGTTGTAAAATTACCATATCTGTCTGTTTTTTTAGAAGTGTTAAGTAGATGTAATAAGGGTTGAATTACTTACAAATATCTACACTTATCATCATATAAATCAAGGGTATAGTTAAGAATTGGCTTGACTTTTAGGCTACTGTTTAATAAATTTAATTCGTTTATAACTTTGCAGAGAGGTTCGTGATGGCAGGGAAATTTAGAATAGCATTTATAGTAATGCTTTTTTTGTTAATGGGGGAGAGAGCAACTTTTTTATTTGGAGGTGATTGGCGTCTAGGGTTGGGTGTTAATGTTGGTGCCGGTAAGTTAGAGGCAGATTTACCCAACGCGAGTTTAAGTCCACTAGTCTCAGGCCACGTACGTGTCATGCCGTTCCCTTACCTGGCAGTAAGCGGTGAACTTGGTTTTTCCGCATTGGGTTCAAATACCGTAAACAATTCTGAAACAACAATCATTCCGTTTGAACTAAGTGCGATATTTAATCTTTTACCATTCAATCATTGGAACCCATACTTGTTTGTAGGTGGTGGCGGTGTTTTTTGGACTGCAAAAGATGACATTGCCGGAACTTTAGATGAAGGTACTGATTCATTTCTAAAAACTGGCGGTGGTATAGAATACCGTGTTTCCAGAAATTTTGGCTTGAATCTTGGCGCGACATTTCGATACTCGTTTACCGATGGTCTTGACCAGTTATGGCAAGGCGATGAGAATGATCAAGTTCTGGATGTACATGGTGGTGTGACCTATTATTTCAATAGTGGTAGTCTTGATAGGGATCATGATAATATTCCCGACGAATTAGATCTAATGCCCGAAATAGCCGAAGATCAGGATGGATATCTTGATCATGACGGAATCCCTGAAAAGAATCCAAATCCTCTTGCAATGAATTCTTATGATGCACCATTTGGTAATGTCGATCAGGCTTCCCCAATAATTATTCACAGAATTATAAATAAAGCGGAATCGGGTAAGAATGTAAACGTAAAAGCAAACGTTTATTCAAAAGTGCCACTTAAGGTTGTCGCTGCACTTTATCGTCCGCTGGGAACGCAAAAATGGAACGTTGCAGCATTGGAAGCCAATAATGATAATTTATATCAAGGAGAAATTCCTGGATATGCAGTAACTGTGGATGGATTGGAGTATTGCGTTGTTGCGGTTGATGAAACGCTTACAGGCGTTGGGTATTCGGGATTACCAACTAAACCGATTAACGTTACAGTTTCTTCTAGTGGTACACCTTGGCGTATCCTTGGGGGAGCCGTCGGTGCGGCTTCCGTTGGTACCGCTTCGTATTTCATTTTAAGAAAACAGGAATAGTTTAGCATTTCTTCTTATTGAATCGAAAAACTTATTTGGAGGTAAGTTACATGAAGAAAAATAATTTTAACCCTGTGGTGTTTGCAAAGCAATCATTTTTGTCTTTGATTGTTTTGAGTTCCCTGGGTTTATTTTTGAGTTGTGGCGCGTCACGTCAGAGTTCGGAAGCCGATTCAATTGATATTGATGAACTTTTGGGTGAAGAGGAATACATTCAGGAGGAACAAACCAATTCGGACGAAGCCGAGGTCTTGAAGCTTCTGGGGATCACGCCTGTTGAAGAAAAGTCAGACATTCAAAATACAGATTATAGTTTTAGCGAATCAAGCGTTTCTAATTCGGAGCAGATGGAAGGTGATTTGGCAATGCTAAAAGATGATTTGGTAAAAAAAGAGGGCGAAATATCACAATTGCGTTCTGAATTAACGCAAAAAGAGATACAAATAAGTGAGTTGGAATCAAGAGAAAGTATGACTACTACTACGACTGTAGCCAGAACCAATGGACCTGTTACTCAACCTTCAGCCGTATTTAAGGCGAAATATCAAAAGGCTTTGAGTTCATTTAAAGGGAGAAAGTATCAAGTTGCGGTTTCTATGTTTTCTGAATTAATTAATAGTGACCCCAATAATTTACTTTCTGACAATTGTCAGTATTGGATTGGTGAAAGTTATTTTGGAATGCTAAATTATAACCAGGCTATAGCAGAATTTGAAAAAGTTTTTTCTTTTTCAAATTCAAATAAAAATGATGACGCCCAATTAAAATTAGGTGTTTGTAACATTAAACTGGGTGATTTAGCACAAGCCCGTGCAGAGTTTGATCGACTTTTGGCAGTTTATCCAAATAGTGAGTATACTAATATAGCTCAGAAATATATTTCCAAGTTATAAAGTAATGAATCGCGCTCTTTAATAGGGCTGCCTAAAAGTATAGAGCATGTTTCTTTATATTATCACATGTCGCTTTTTTCTCGGAAAATTTGCTTTAGTACTTTTAGTCAGCCTATTTTTTTGAAATCACATTGCCGCCTTTATTTGATTTTTTCTGTTAAATGAAAGTTAATACAGATTTAAACTAATGGACTGTATTTTTAATGTCTGAATGGCGGAAAGACCCAATTGTGGGAAGATGGGTTATCATTTCATCTGAAAGAGGAAAGCGTCCTTCTGATTGGGCAAATGAGCCTAATGCTAAGGGAGGAGGTTTTTGCCCTTTCTGCCCGGGAAATGAATCAAAGACACCACCGGAAATAATGGCTTTAAGAGAACTTACAAATGAAAGGGATGTCGGTGGTTGGACAATTCGGGTCATTCCAAACAAATTTCCTGCGGTTAATATTGAAGGTGAAGTAAACCCAAAAGGGTACGGGAATTTTGATATGATGAATGGTGTTGGAGCCCATGAAGTAATTATTGAAACCCCCAACCATGCCTATGATTTGTCCGATTTAAGTATAAATGAAATTGAGAAAATAATGTTAGTTTACCGCAACCGAATTGATGAACTAACAAAAGATCCCCGGTTTCGGTATGTTTTAATTTTTAAAAATCATGGTGTCGCAGCTGGCGCTTCACTTGAACATTCTCATTCTCAAATAATTGCAATTCCAATTGTTCCCAAGAGAGTTTCTGAGGAGCTTGAAGGTAGCAAGAAGTTTTATCAATTCAAGAAGCGTTGTATCTATTGCGATGTTATTAAACAGGAAGTTGCCACTCAACTTAGAGTTGTTTCGATGACGGAAAATTTTTTAACCATAGAACCGTACGCCCCGCGTTTTCCTTTCGAAACATGGCTGTTACCTTTGAACCATTATTCTCATTTTGAAAGAATGCCTGAATTTATGTACAAGGAAACTGCCTCCGCTCTCAAAGATGCGTTATCTAGAATAAATCTTGCTCTAGGTTACCCACCGTTCAATTTTATTTTGCATTCGTCGCCAATTCAGGACGAAAATCTATTTCATTATCATTGGCATATTGAAATAATCCCTAAACTAACAAAAGTTGCTGGTTTTGAATGGGGCTCTGGATTTTACATTAATTCAACCTCTCCGGAATCTGCTGCTGAATACTTAACCAATATTATTCAATAAAGAATATTTAGATAGAAAATGAAAAACTTACTGAAAATTTTTTACGTTGTCCCTGAAGTATACCCTTTTGCCACGACTGGAGATTTGGCTTTAGTAGCAAATTCATTTCCAAAATATATAAAAAATTTAGGCCATGATATTCGTGTAATGATGCCTAAATACAAAGTAGTTAATGAAAGAAAATATATTTTAAGAGAGGTTATACGTTTACAAGGTTTAAAGATAAAACTTGCAGAGGAAACTCATGCTGCAAAAAGTAAGTCTGCGTTTCTACCTAATTCAAAGGTGCAAATTTATTTTTTGGATAATAAAAAATATTTTGATAGAAATGGATTGTATTTTGATTCAGACTCTGAAATTCTTTATGACGATACGGCCGAGCGATTTATTTTCTTTGCAATTGGGTGTTTGGAAACCTTAAAACTTTTATACTGGCAGCCTGATATTATTCATTGTAATGATTGGCAAACAGCATTGATCCCAATGCTTCTAAAAACCTTATACAAGGATGACAGCTTTTTCAAGAATACAAAAACTTTACTAACAGTCCATAATCCAAATAGTATTGGTGAGTTCTCTAATGCTTCGTTTAAATCTATTGGTTTTGAGGAAGATAAGGTGAATTCCCAACATAAAATTCTTGGTACGGATAAGTTGAGCTTTTTATATTCAGGGCTCCAATATGCTGATATACTTAGTGTTGGCAGTAGTAAGATAACAGCTGAGCTGGAAGCCGCATTAACGAAAATAGGTAGAAATAAAAATGAGGTTGCAATGATTGCTCCTCAAATTGATATTCAAGTTTGGAATGCTGACGAAGATAAGTTAATTCCAAAAACTTTTAATAGTGAAAACTTAGATGGTAAGAGAGAATGTAAACAAGTTCTTGTTGAAGAATATGGTTTGAATTTCGAGGAAGATGTTCCAGTATTTTTTACAATAATAAATACAGAGAACACGGTTAATATAAAATTATTTGAAAGCCTGCTTAAGAACTTACTCAAATTAAAACTGTCGATATTAATTGGATGCACCAGAAAAAATAAGACGTTTGAGCTTTTGCAAGAAAAATGCAGCAATCTTGGTGATAAATGTAAAATAATGCTAATTGAAGATGATGCAAGTATTCATAAGGCTGTTGCAGGGGCTGATGTTTTATTACAAGCGAGCTGTGAACAAAATGGAATAGTTAACCCATCGATTTCTTTGAAGTATGGCACAATACCAATATTTGGCAATGAGTTTAGCCTGGAAAAAGTTATAGCAAAAGGATATATAAGTGACGGATACTCATCTTCTTTTACGAAATCAGATATTCCTGATTTATTAAAAAGCATAAAGGAGTTAGTTAAGGAGTTTAGTACTAAAGAAAAATGGCAAGTAGTGATTCGCAAAGCAATGTCAAATGAGTTCTCCTGGGAAAACCCTGCGCAAGAATACATCAAGCTATGTCAAAAAATAGCTCAAAAAAAGAGTTCTGAATTCTAAAATAAAACCATATACTTGAAATCAATAATTGAGTTTCTTTTTCGCAATATATTTGTCTCAGCGAGTTACAATGTTTCGCTTTAGCACAAGTAATTAATGAGGAGGGGGTTATTATTGCTTTAGTATGGTACATTAATTCCGAACTTACGTTCATATGGTGAATAAAAAAATATATTTAGTATGTTGCAAAGTGGCATAAATTTTGATAACCCAAAAGGCTAATATGGAAGGCATAGAAATATCACAAGGTAAAATTGGTGCGAGGCGTGATATAGCACTTTTAACAGTAAAAGGCTATATTGATACGATGACTTGCTCAATTTTACTGAATAAAATTATTGAAAATTTAAATGAAGGCAGTTTGCATGTCATAATTAATATGGGGCAAGTTAATTATGTCAGTAGTGCTGGGTGGGGAGTATTTGTTGGTGAAATAAAAGGAATACGGGAAAGAGGCGGAGATTTAAAATTAGTTCAAATGACGCCTGAAGTTGTTGATGTTTTTGAAATGTTGGAGTTTAATCGTATTCTATCTCATTATGATTCTTTGGAAGAAGCAATCAATGATTTTGATATGTCAATTGGACTGGATATAACAAAAAGCGTAAAGAGGAGTTTTTCTGAAGTTGAATCTACCGCAGTAGTTGATAAAGATGCTGAGGTTGCTCAAATTTTTAAACCGCCTCGTAGTGCATCTCAGGAAACGGGAGCAAAACCAACTGCTTTTGGAGCATCACCAAAACAACCTTTGGATAAAAAATTATTACCACTAAATGAGAAAATAAAACAAGTGGTTGTTGAAAATCCAAATCGAGGAGTTTTTGCAGTTAAAAAGGTTTTAAATTCGCCGATATATGGGAGTACCAAAATAGGTTCTATTAAACTGCGCAGTATTATGAAAGAATTAAATCTTGAAAGTAAAGAAAAACGCTTTAGGTATTACAGATCAAGATAAGCTAGGAACAGTTTTATTAAGTTTTTTGAGGTGAAATATGTTTTTTAACGAATGCAGAAAAATTTTAAGCTTTGTTTTACTGGTAACTGGATTGCAGATTATTGGTAATACAACAACTTTGTATTCTCAAAATCGTTTTTTGACGTTTGCAAAAGGAGATGCAATAAGAGTTAAGGTTTGGCAACCATGGAGAATGGCAGAGGGTAATGCAGGAATTGAAGATTTAAATGGTGATTATGCTATTGATAACCAAGGTAATATTTTACTTCCACTTATCTCTGAAGTTAAAGTGGTTGGTCATAGTGCCAAATCACTTTCAGATTTAATAAAAGAAAAACTTATCCCTTTCTTAAAAGATCCTTTTGTTTCAATAACGCCATTAATTCGCGTTACTGTTCAAGGTGCTGTAAATCGTCCTGGGGCATATTTAATTCCACCCAATGCTTCGTTGTGGGAAATAATTGAAACTGCTGGCGGACCAACAGAAAAGAGTGAATTAAAAAATATGTTTACTGAGAGAGGCGGACGTGTTGCCATTAAAAATCTTCTGAAAAGTTTCGAGAGCGGGTATTCGTTGCAAGATATTGGAATTCGTACTGGTGACCAAATTATTGTGCCAAGCAAAAATCCATTTACCTATCGAGATGTTTTAGGGTTTGTCTCTTTTGGCATGAATATCGCTGTATTATATATTCAAATTACAAGATAATTGGAGTGAAATAATGGAATCAATGTACCTCGATGAAGAGCTAATACAAGATGAAAAAATTGATATTAGCCGTTACTACAAAGCGATTATCCAACGCTGGTGGTTAGTCCTCATTATTTCTTTTGTAATTTTTATACCTTGGTTATTATATACTTTAAGCCTTCCTCCAATATATGAGGCTAGAGCAGTTGTACTTTTTAAGAGTTATGAACGCAATGATGACGTTTTAAGACAAAGTAGAACTACAGTTCTTACAAGTAGATCCTTCGCTGAAAAAGTTGTGGCTGAGCTCGGGCTAACAATGCAGTATGCAAGTGATGAAAACGATGGGGCATCGAGAAAAGAATTATTTAAGTCTTTTAATTCATCCATGAGTGCCATTCCCGGCGATTATATTTTAAAGATAGATAGTGATTTTAAATTTTCCTTTATTGAAAGCTTTGAAGATATTGCAGATAGGGTTTTATATGAAGGTAGTGTCGATGATATTGTTGACAGACCGTTTTCTTTAAATGGGTTTTCGTTTCAACTTGTAGAAAGGGTATTACAACAACCTCAGGAAATTAAATTTTCTATTTTACCATTTAGAGATGCTGTTAAGGATTTTCGTAGTAAAACCAATGTAAAATGGAATAAGTCTGGAAATTTAATGACGGTAACAATGTCTGATGAGGATGCATTTTTAGCGGCGGAAATGACGAATCGATTGGCTAAGGCATTTGTACGTGAAAGTACGCAAATGAAAGATGACACTGGCGAGAAGAGGAAAGCATTACTTGAAGAGCGTAATGCTGAAGCCAACGCCCGACTCGCGGAATCAGATCTAAAGTTAAAACAGTTTAAAGAGCGTTACGCAGTTAATCTCAACTCAGAGCAGAAGACGCAAGTCACTCAGGTTGCCTTGAAGCAGGAGGATAAGGATAAGCTTTCGGCGTATTCACAAACAATTAAAGATTTAATAGCGAAGGCCAGAGTGGGGTCCGTAAACGCCAATAATCCTAACGCGAGTAAAATAGATAATCGTTATATTTACAGACAAATTATTGATAGTCCTTATTTCAATGACAATGCTACAATGCTTGTTTTCAGAACTAAGCTGAAAGACTTGGAAAAAAAATGGGAAGAAATTATTCAGACTTCTTCTGAACAAAGCTATAGGGCTAAAGAAGTTGAAAACCAAATTATTGCAACGCATGGCCAAATTGAGAATATTGCCCAAACTGAAATTAAAAGTTTAGACTCAAAGGTTAAAAGAATACAAAGCAAGTTGAACAGCTTAAGATATTCTATGAGCCAATTACCTGCACAGGAGCAACAATTAACTGAATTGGAGAGAGACAACAAAGTATTAGAGTCACAATATATCCAATCGCTCAGCGAGCTAAGGGGCTTTGAAGGTAAGACGGTGGGTGAGACAGAAGATATCGAAATTCTTGATCCCGCAATTAAACCGGAATTTCCTGCCAGCTTCAATAAAAAAATACAAGCATCTGTCGGTGGCATTTTAGGACTTGGATTTGGACTTGGTTTTGTAATCATTCTTGAAGTTTTTAATAAAAGTATTCGAACTGCCGATGATGTAAAAAAATATCTGAATTTGCAAATTTTGGGAGCGATACCTTTAATTGATTTTGATGATGTTGGTGATTTTCAGGATTCTGAAAAAATGAAACAGATAGATCGGCAGATTGTTACACATGATTATTCGCCAACTCCAATAGGGGAAGCATATCGCTCACTTCGAACAAATCTACTTTTCACGAAAGAAACTGGTCGGTTGCAGTCTATGGTTATTACTAGCAATGAGCCTAGTGACGGTAAATCATTTACAACAGCAAATTTGGCGATTACTTTTGCACAATTAAAAACAAATACACTTTTAATTGATGCAGATTTAAGGCGAGGGGTTTTGCACAATTCTTTTGGTTTAATAAAAGAACCTGGATTTACAAATTATTTAACCAGGGCGCTTCCCTTGGAAACGGTTCTACAAGAAACGTATATTCCAAACCTAACGCTTATCAGCTGTGGTTCTCTTATACCAAATCCTAGCGAGATGTTGGGTTCACACCAAATGCAGCGCTTTTTAGATGAAGCCAGAAGGAAATTCGATCTGATTATTTTCGATAGCCCCCCCCTGAATGCAGCCACTGATGCAGTTGTAATTGGAACGCAGGTGGATGCGGTTGCTATCGTTATTCGAGCAGGTAAAACTAACCGGGATTTGGCAAAACAAAAACTGGAGCTTTTCGCCAGTGTTCCGGCAAATGTACTGGGTACCATATTGAATGGAACAACTGCAGATATGGCACACCCGGGCTATAGTTATTATCATTATTAGAACGGGTGAGTATAGTTTTTATCAGAGGACGATAAACTACGATGAGTAATAGGATATTAGTGACAGGCGGGGCAGGTTTTATAGGTTCACATTTAAGCGAGAGATTACTTGAACAAGGAAACAAAGTCTTTTGTTTGGATAATTTTAACGACTATTACGACATAAGAATAAAACGATCCAATATAGAAACCCTGTTAAACCATCCCAATTACCAACTGATTGATGGTGATATACTCGATTTTTCGCTTTTAAACAATATTTTCCCTGAAAATAAATTCGATACTATTGTCCATTTGGCTGCAAGAGCTGGTGTTCGTCCCTCTATTCAAGAACCATTACTTTATCAACGTGTCAATGTTGAAGGTACATCAAATCTTCTTGAAATGGCCAGAAATCATGGGATTAAGAAATTTATTTTTGCTTCATCATCTTCTGTTTATGGGAAGAATGAAAAAGTCCCTTTCGCTGAAGATGATCTTGTCGATTTTCCGATTTCTCCTTATGCATCAACAAAAAAAGCAGGAGAGTTAATCTGCTATACCTACCATCATTTATTTAAACTACCTGTTACATGCCTAAGGTTTTTTACCGTTTACGGACCCAGGCAACGCCCCGATATGGCAATCCATAAATTCACCGATAAAATATATAAAGGTGAAAAGTTGCCCATGTTTGGAGATGGGTACACTCGAAGGGATTATACCTATATTTCTGATATAATTGATGGCATCTGTAAATCGATTGAACATTGCTCAAGTTATCACATCTATAATCTTGGGGAATCCAAGACAATTGAGTTGAAAAGTTTAATTCAGTTAATCGGAGAATCTTTAGGCAAAGAACCAAATGTAGAAAAATTACCTGTGCAGCCTGGAGATGTGCCAATTACTTATGCTGATATTACCAAAGCTAAAAGTGAAATTAACTACGATCCGCAAGTGAATGTTGAAGAAGGCGTGAAAAAGTTTGTCGAGTGGTATACTAAAAACCGCGTTTGAATAAAATAGCTTTGATAATAACACACCGCACTTGAAATGGTAAAAGAAAAAGAAATATTCCTCAGTAATATTGTTCGCGTGGTTGATCTGTTTTTTATTTGCCTTTCAATAATTACAACCTACTTTTTAAGTTTTTATATTAGAACCTTTTACAACTTAGGTGAAATGGCATTTGCCGCAACACCAGACTTTTCAGGTCTCTTTTATTTTATTGAGAGGAATTCAATAATATTTCTTTCCGGTATCCCGCTTTGGCTCTTTTTTCTGTCGGCCCAAGGTGCCTACAAAGACTTAAGAACTAAAAGGTTTCTTCATGTTATTTTAATTACTATTAAATCCGGATTTTGGGCAACCATTACCACCGGAAGCGTTATTTTTCTTTCTAAACTTACTTTAACCAGCCGGTTATTTATTGCCAATTATGCGATCACCAGCTGCATCTTTTTAATTATTGGCAAATATATTCTTTATAAGTTTTTCGATTATATTCACTCAAAGGGTTATAATCAGGTTAATATTCTGATTGTTGGAACCGGAAAAAGAGCGCAGGAATTTATCAAGGTTGTTAAAGAACATGCACACTGGGGACTTAAAATAGTCGGTTTGATTGATGATGAGCATGGTATGTATGGAAAGAGTATCGACGGCTTTCGGGTTCTTGGAAGATTACAAGATATTCCTTTTGTTTTGCACCGTATCGTTGTAGATCGTGTAATTTTTGTCGTTCCAAGACTCTGGCTTAACCGAATTGATGAAGCTATTCTTGCCTGTGAAAGAGAAGGAATAAGCACTTCTATTTCAATGGATTTATATAACTTGCGAATCGCAAAAGTACGCCAAACTGATTTTAGCGGTTTCCCGCTTCTTGAATTTGAAGCATTTTCTGCAAAACAGTGGCAGCTCTTTTTAAAACGTACAACTGATGTGTTATTATCGATATTTCTCCTCATTTTATTCAGCCCGTTGATTTTGGTCACTATACTTGCAATTAAACTCAGTTCCAAGGGGCCAATCTTTTTCGCTCAGGTACGCTCTGGGTTGAATGGAAGAAAATTCAAGCTGTACAAATTTCGGACAATGATTGTTGGTGCTGAAATGAAAAAAAGGGAGCTGGAGAAACAAAACGAAATGGATGGTCCTGTTTTTAAAATGAAGAAAGATCCACGCATCACCAAAGTAGGTCGTTTTCTTAGAAGGCTTAGTATTGATGAACTACCTCAGCTGATAAATATCTTAAAAGGAGATATGAGCATTGTGGGACCAAGACCTCCTTTGCCTGTTGAGGTGGAGCTATATAAAGTCTGGCAACGAAGGCGCCTCAGTTTAAAACCTGGGCTAACTTGTATTTGGCAAGTAAGTGGCAGAAACAATATTCAGTTTGAAAAATGGATGGAGATGGATTTAGAATACATTGACCGTTGGTCGCTATGGCTGGATGTAAAAATTCTTTTTCGCACTGTATTTGTTGTTCTATTTGGTTACGGAGCGAGTTAAATTGATGTTCGGGAGCGTTCTTAAAAGAGATGGTGATTCTGTACTATCTCTTTTTTTGTTTGTGTCAAAAGCTTACATCGTTTCAAAGTGGCACAAATAGGACAAACCAAGTTTATCGTAAATTCAAAATAAGAGGCGTAAAATTAGCTATTTACTAACGTTTTTAATGGGTTTTCTCAAACTTTCTCTTGGCATTATAATTGCCTGCAAAAGTATGCTGAATTGTAATATATAATTCTTGTGACTGAAAATGATAATGAGGTGATTTACATGCGCGTTTTAATGATTGCTCCACAGCCTTTTTTTCAACCCCGCGGCACCCCTTTTAGCGTGCTCCATCGTCTTAAAGCACTTTCGAAATTTGGGTATAAAATTGATCTGTTAACTTATCATCTTGGTGAAGATGTTGAAGTTGAAGGTGTTACTATCCATCGAATTGCTAAAGTTCCGTTTATTAAAAAAATTGCCATCGGGCCCTCTAAACCCAAAATTATTCTTGATCTGCTTCTGCTTTTTAAAACAAGAGCTTTGCTGAAAGCTGGTAATTATGATCTTATTCATTCTCATGAAGAAGCTGGTTTTTGGTGTGCCTGGTTCGCCAATAAGTATAGAATTACACATTTGTATGACATGCATTCAAGCTTGCCCCAACAATTAGAAAATTTTAAGTTTACTAAGTCAGGGATTATTAAAAAGATTTTCGACGGACTTGAAAACTACACAATTAAAAGCGCTAAGGCAGTTATTACAATATGTCCTGAGTTGCATGATTATGTTGGAAAATTATTCCCAGACAAGCATAATGTCTTGATCGAAAACGTGGCCGATAATAGCTTGGTTTTTAATACAGAAGTAGATAGCCAGGCAATAAGGAAAAAAGTAAAATTAAACGGTGAGGTCACAGTTTTATATGCGGGTACATTTGAAACTTATCAGGGTATCGATCTTCTAATCGATTCGAGTGTTAAAGTGATAAAGGATACGCCTAAGGTGCGCTTTGTTATGGTAGGTGGAAAACCTGAACAAATTGAGGCTTATAAAGAAAAAACAAAGCGACTTAATATGGAAAGCCATTTTCTTTTTACCGGCTCAGTTGTTCCCGAGGAGGTACCGGCCTATATCGAAAATTCAGACATACTCGTTTCGCCACGCCTGGAAGGTAACAATACGCCGCTTAAAATCTACTCCTATCTTCGTTCGGGAAAACCGATTGTTGCCACAAATCATCTCACTCATACTCAGGTCTTAAATAAGGACGTCTCAATTTTAACAGATTGTACCCCTGAGTCTTTTGGAGACGGTCTGTTATCTATATTAAAAAATAAAAATTTGGGTAAAAAAATTAGTGAGAACGCAGCCAAACTTGCCGAAGATAAGTATAGTTACGATGTTTATTTAAACAAAACCAAAGAATTGTACAAATTTATTGAATCTGAAGTAAAGTAAGGATGCTGAAACTATGTGTGGAATTTGTGGAGTAACTTATTTTGAGAGAGAGCGTCCGGTTGGCCAACGAGAAATAAAGGCCATGTGTGACGCAATTGTACATCGAGGTCCGGATGATGAAGGTATTTTTGTAAAAAACAATTTTGGTATGGGTATGAGACGGCTGAGTATTATTGACCTGGCAACGGGACATCAGCCAATTTCCAATGAAGATGGATCTGTATGGATTGTTTTTAATGGCGAAATTTACAATCATTTAGAGTTACGAGCTGAGCTCGAAAAGAAAGGCCATAAATTTCAGACAAATACGGATACCGAAGCAATTGTCCATGCCTATGAAGAATATGGAGACCAATGCCCAACAAAACTAAATGGCATGTTTGGTTTTGCCATTCTGGATTTGCGAAATCAAACAGTATTTATAGCGCGGGATCGTTTGGGTATTAAGCCGCTATATTATTATTCCGATCCTCTAAAGTTCGCATTTGGTTCCGAGCTTAAATCCATCCTAAAGCTTGATGGTGTTTCGCGCGAAGTTGACAGACAAGCGCTTGATACTTTTTTGACGTTTGAATATATACCTTCGCCCTATAGCATATTTAAAGATATTAAAAAACTTCCACCAGGGCACAGCCTGACTTTGAAAGATGGCAAAATTACTATTAAAGAATATTGGGATTTAAAGTACAATGAATGTTCAGCGAGTGAAGATGAACTTTGTGAGCAATTAATTGAACTTCTGCATGATTCCGTTAAAATAAGATTAATGTCGGATGTTCCTCTTGGGGCTTTTCTAAGCGGGGGCATTGATTCCAGTTCTATTGTAGCGTTGATGAGTAAAATAATGGACAGACCGGTAAAAACTTTTTCGATTGGGTTTAAGGAGTCCTCCTACAACGAAACCGGTTTTGCTCAAACAATAGCTAAGAAATTTAACACTGAACATTATGAATCTACCATCGAAACAAATGCACTTGATTTAACTGAAAAATTAGTTGGTCATCTTGATGAACCTTTCGGTGATTTTTCAATTTTCCCAACCTATCTCGTTTCAAAAATGGCGAGGCAGCATGTAACTGTTGCACTTTCCGGGGATGGCGGGGATGAACTTTTCGCCGGTTATGACACTTATATTGCAAATAGAATGGGCAATAGTTATGGCAACCTTCCCGGTTTTTTTCGTAAAGGTTTGGTTTCACCCATCTTAAATAGTATGCCCCCGACTGAAAAGAAAAAAGGCTTAATTAACAAGGCAAAAAGATTTGATGAAGGCATGCGTTTGCCCCGGGATTTACAGCACACGCGCTGGATGATATTCCTGCAAGAAATAGAAAAAAGCAAGCTGTATTCAGATGATATGCGGGAAAATCTAAATGGGTACGATTCATACGGCCATATTAGAAATTATTTCACTAAAGCTGAACATACCAATGATCAAATAAATCGACAATTATATGTAGATATAAAAAGCTATCTCGTCGACAATATTTTGGTGAAAGTTGACCGCATGAGTATGGCGACCTCCCTTGAAGCACGTGTCCCATTTTTGGATCATCGTTTTGTTGAATTTGCTGCCACGATACCGAGTGCGATGAAGCTTAAGGGAAAGAGCACAAAGTACTTGCTGAAAAAGGCTATGGGCGATTTGCTGCCTAACGAAATCCTTACTCGTGGTAAAGAAGGCTTCAGCATACCTATTAAAAACTGGCTTAAAACAGATTTAAAAGATTTAATGATGGATGTTTTAGAACCATCAAAAGTTAAAAGAGAAGGATTCTTTAATCCGGAATATGTTGAAAAGCTTAAAGATGAGCATCTAAAGGACAAGGAAAATCATAGTCACCGACTGTGGTCGATGATGGTATTTGGTATCTGGCAAGACATATATTTGCGGAGCGAAAACAATAACTATGAAAAAACCACTCAAGCATCTGAGGAATTTGCTACAATTTAATAGTGGGGATGATGGGACGATTTCCGGGCCATTAAAGGCCGAATGGGAAGTGATAAATACTTGTAATGCAAGATGTCAAACGTGTAAGGACTGGCAGTCTAAGCCTGACTCGACAATTTTAAGTCATTCAGAGTCAATTGAACTTGTAAGGCAGTTAGCCAAGGCTGGATTGGTTAATCTCACTTTCACAGGCGGCGAACCTTTATTAAGAAAAGATTTATTTGAAATTATTAGTTTTGCAAAAAGTCAGGGTTTAACCACTGAATTAGTGACAAATGGATTGTTAATAAATGAGCGGCGGGCAAATAAACTAATAGAGGCTGGCCTTGATAGAATATGCATTTCACTTGATGCCGCAACCGCTTGTTTAAATGATGAAATTCGTGGGATAAAAGGGTATTATGATCTTGCGGTTTCCGCGATTGATAATCTTAAAGCCATGCGTGCAAATTCCTCCCCCGAAATTATTATTAAAGCTGTTGTAACCCACCGAAATATTAAAGAGTTGATACCGCTTGCCGAATTGACAATTGTAAAGGGTATTGATGGATTTTGTTTTAACTTTGCCCAGACTTTTGGGAAAAGGAATTTTGGGTTTAACGATTCCTTTAAATTAACTCAATCTGATTATGAACAGGTTGAATTGCAGATAAGTGAAATGATGAAGAATTTCAAAAATGTTTTGGTTGGTAAACCAAGTCATTATTTGTCTATGCTTGAATCATTTAGAAGTTTGGATATTGTAGGTAAAACTTCTCCAAGTTATGAAAAGCACTTTGCATATATTGATTCATGGGGGAATGTTTTTGCCAGTCCTGCCAAAAAAATGAAACTGGGTAATATTAGAAATACAGCTTTTAGTAAAATTTGGTTTGGCCAAAATGCTAATGCAATCAGGAGTTTCCCTAAGAGTTTTTCGGAACATTGGCAGTTGGCTGATTCAATGAACGGGTTTAAATTTGATAGTAGGCAAATAACGAAGAAGTCATTGTTCAAAATGTTTAGGCCTGCTCTTAATAACGCAAAGTGAATTGCTGAAGGAAAATAAAAGGATTTTTTTATGAGTGATACCGCAGAAATGGAAAAAACCAACGATTTAAAATTGGACGATTCTTTGTTAGATAAAATTCGAGTGTATTGGAATGAACATATCCATGATCTTGAGTTGGCCAAACATCCGATAGGAACTTTGGGCTTTTTCGAAGATCTAGATGAATATCGTTTTGATAAGTTACGCTATCTGCCTAAAGTTGTTGATTTTTCAGCTTACAAGGATAAAACAATTCTTGAAGTCGGTTGTGGCATTGGTATTGACTTGATCCGTTTTGCTAAGAAAGGCGCCAAAGTTACCGGCATTGATTTAGCAGAACAATCGATTGATTTGGCCGGTAAATATTTTGAACAAAGTAAAATTGATGGTGAATTCAAGCTTGGTAATGGTGAGGCGTTGGAGTTTGAAGACAATTCATTTGATGTGGTTTATGCACATGGTGTTATTCAATACACTGCTAATGCCCAAAAAATGGTTGACGAATTGTACCGCGTAGTTAAGCCCGGTGGAGAGGTGATCATGATGGTTTATAATAGAAGATCATGGCTCAACTTTCTTTCTAAAACACTTGGCGTTGAGTTAGAACATGAAGATGCCCCGGTTTTAAAAAAATACACTATCCCGGAGTTTAAGGCGTTATTAACAAAATTCTCAGAAGTAAAAATTGTTCCGGAACGATTTCCGGTTAAGTCTCGCTTGCAAAAAGGGTTGAAAGCTATTTTTTTTAATGCCTTTTTTGTTCCCGCGTTTAACCTGCTTCCAAAGACTGTAACCAGGAATACAGGCTGGCATATAATGGCATTTGCGAAAAAGTAGACAAGGAAGGCTCTAATGCAACGCAATATCTCGGAGTTACAAAATAAAACGTTTGACATCGTTATCATCGGTGGTGGAATTTATGGTGCATCAGCTGCCAGAGAAGCTACCTTGCGCGGACTATCTGTGGCGCTGGTAGAAAAAAATGATTTCGGTGGCGCAACCTCTTCAAATAGCCTTAAAATTATTCACGGTGGTTTACGCTATTTGCAACATGCAGACTTCAAGCGTATGCGTGAATCCATCCGTGAGCGCAAAATTTTAATGAAAATTGCCCCTCACCTTGTGCATCCATTGCCCTGTATTATGCCAACCTACGGACATGCTTTAAAGGGTAAAGAGAGCATGAGTATTGCTTTGTTTTTAAATGATTTAATTGGATTTGATCGTAACGGTCTTGCTGATCCCGATAAATTTATGCCGCGTGGTAAAGTTGTCTCAAAAGATGAGTGCAAAACAATTATTCCCGGGGTAGATGAAGACGGTCTTACAGGTGGCGCAATTTGGTACGACTGCCAGGTTGACAATTCTGAAAGACTGCTTCTGGCGATGCTCCGTTCAGCAGTTGAGAAGGGTGCTTCCGTAGCAAACTATGTTGAAATGACTGGCTTCAAAATTGATAATAACAAAATTACAGGTATAGCAGCCAAAGATAATTTAACGGGTGAGACTTTTGAAATTTCTTCCAAGCTTGTCATAAACAATGCCGGACCATGGTTTAATGATGTCCTTGATAAACTTAATGGGCATCGCCCCAAAACGGAAGTCAAGTTGTCCGCAGCGATGAATTTGGTCGTTAAGCGTAAACTTTTTTCTGAGTTTGCAGTTGGGATTTCAAGCCAATATGAGTCCAAGGATGATGATGCGCTTGTGAATAAAGGATCTCGATTATTTTTCATCACACCTTGGAATAATTACACCATAATTGGTACGACCCATGTTCACCATGAAGGCGGACCGGAAAACTTTAAAATAACTGAAAAGGATATTCAGGAGTTCATTGACGATGTTAA
>JAJDAE010000316.1 GCA_029262035.1 Candidatus Zhuqueibacterota bacterium | reverse complement strand
TGCCGCAGATGACGCCCATATTTACGGACTATCTCTGGGTGCCGGACTTCACTATGATTTCACAAACATTGGAATCACAGTTGATTATGCTTACCGTGAAGTAGACTTCTTTGATGCAAGCAATATCTTTACAGTAAAGCTCGGTTTCTAACAATGTCCTAGACATGGTATAGAACCAAAAGTCTTAAAGGGGTTGAGAATATTTCTCAACCCCTTTTTTTATTTCTATCTCCAAAATCAAACAAAAAATTCAATTAAGTTTAATTAAAAAGGTATTATTTCAGTCTCGATTTATACATCAGGACATAAAAGTATGAATATTTTTTCCATTTCTCCGTATATGTAGTACAACTAAGATTAAATTGTCTGGATTTCTGTGGCTTTGTTTGTAATTCTGAAAGCTATTCTTTGGCCTGAATTGGTTTTAAAAAATAGAATACAATTAATCTGTTGAGTAAATATTTTGCATTCGGAATAAAACATATACACTTCTGACTAAATGTTTAAGAGAACCTAACGTGCAGCATTTAATTTTTTTATCAGCTTTTCCATACTTTTACGGTAATGGCTCGGCATACCCGTTCGCCGTTGGCCCGCTGTTGTATTTGTATGTTAAGTCGTTAATTGATAAAAACTTTAAGTTTTCGATAAGTGCTTTATTGCATTTTGTACCTTTTTTCTTTTTCCATTTTCAGGAAATTCCATCTAATATAATCGCTGATTATGAAAATTATTTTTTGAACTTTGAAGACATCACTGGGGGACAGAGAATTTTTCTAAATTTTCTTGTTTGGCATCTTCAGCCGATTGTATATTCCGGCCTGCTTGTCAAAATCCTCCATGAAAACAATAATTTTGTTGATGAAATCTATAATGGTTCACAAAGTATAAACTATTTATGGATGCGAAAGGTTTTTTCTTTTTATGTATTTATTTGGACATTGAAAGCAATTGTTGAATTATTTTTTACTAATTTAATTTATAGTCACCAGTTATATTATATCCCTATTTCAATAATTTTGACCTCTTTCCATGTCTACATAATAGCCTATCTTGGTTTAAACAGGTCGGAAGGTGACGACTCAGTTTTTTTTGAGAGTAACACAGAAAGATATAAAACGTCACAACTTTCAGAAGAAAAATCGAAGGAATATTTGAAAATGCTTCTTACAAATATGGAGTCTGAGAAGTTATTCGAGGATCCCAAATTAACTCTTCCATCATTAGCAAATCATCTTTCAATAAATAGCCGTTATCTTTCACAAGTTATCAATGAAAAGTTAGGCCAGAATTTTTACGATTTTATCAATGGCTACCGTATTTCCGAGGCTAAGACCAGGTTAATGGATCCGGAAAAGGATAATTATACAATAGAAGCCATTGCATTTGAAGTTGGTTTTAATTCAAAAGCTGCATTTTATAGTACTTTCAAAAAACAAACGAATATGACACCATCGCAATACCGGGCACGCGAAAAAAGATCCCCCAACTCTTTTACACACCTCATGTAGCCATTCAGCCAGCAGGTTGTATTCTGTCTCTTCAATAATTACATATTTTTATTGCATCACACTTCAGAAGTGACTAATTTAACAGGCTATTGAGGGAGGGCTTTATATACTTTTTAAGGAATAAATATTCCAGTGCAGAGTATATACACTTACTATAAACCTTACTTAATCAAAAAAAATCAGGTGCAATTATGTCTGGATATCGTTTTTCCACAGGTTTTTTATTTACTGTTTGTTTTGCCCTTTGGGTAAGCAATTTATTGGCTGACAGCAGCATTCACCCTAGTATTGATGTAGCGCAATTTAAAGATTCTCAAAACAAAAATTATTTGGAAATATATTATTCAATTCCAGATTCTAAAGAAATTTATAAGAAATCTGACATGGGGGAGTTTCAGTGTCAGCTGGTGCTCGATTTAGAAATTCATCTTGAGGATAATCTTTGGGCAAATAAAGTATGGAAGATTGAAAAAACATTGCCCGATACTTCTACTCTTGTGGCAAACGGACAAATGGTTGATCTTATTCGGTATTATATGGATAAGCCGGGAGATTATAATGTTGCAATTCGTATTCGGGATCTTTTAACTCCGGATGAAATTGACAGCGTGGAATTAGCGTTTACAATTGAAGCATTTGAGAATGAAAAAATTGAAATAAGCGACATACAACTAGCTTCCGAACTCCGTAAAGCTGATGCTTCGGAAGGAGAGAGCAGTTTGGTGAAAAATAACTATAGAATTACACCGGCGCCAAATGGTATTTTTGGAAGTAGTTCACCCACTGTTTTTTATTATTTTGAAGGCTATAACCTTTTGGAGAATTTGGAATCGGACAGATATATGTGCGTTGCTAAAGTACTTGATTCTAATGGTCGGGAAGTTGAAGGCACCGGTCTGAGTTATCGTACAAAGATTAAGAAATATGATTCCACTATTGAGATAGGCATGTTAAATGTCAGGTCTTTATCATCCGGGAAATACAGTTTGGTGTATGGCATAGCCGACAGTGAAAAAACTATGCTTGCAAGTAAGCAGAAGTTGTTTTATATTTTTAATCCCGATGTACAGGTTGTAAAACGGATTGAAGAAACTGACTTCGGCCAGTTAGATGAACTCTCTGAAGAAGAGTTGGATGAAGAATTTAAAATGATGAATTATATTTATGATAAGCCTGAGAAGGAATTTTACGCCAGTTTGTCTAACGTAGAAGCAAAGAAAAAATATATCTACGGATTGTGGAGACGTCCTAATGAAAATGGCTTATCTGCTTTCGCATATCGTGAGCAGTATTTAGGACGCGCACAGTACTCGAACAATCAATTTAAATCGGTTTTTTCAAAGGGCTGGAAAAGCGATCGTGGTAGAGTTTTTATTCTTTATGGCGTACCATCGTTTGTTGAGAGGTTCGCGCAGTCTGAAACATCCGTACCATTTCAGGTATGGCGATATGACAAACTAAAAGGACAAGGTGGCGTTGAGTTTATCTTTGCCGATCTTGCAGGGTTTAACAAATACGAATTAATGCATTCTGATTTACGAGGAGAAAGGAATAATCTTGAGTGGAGAAGAGATTTGGCACGAGGAAGCAATGAAAAACAGTTTGGTAGATAAATTTCAGTTATTATTTTTAGTTATTATTGCGGTTAGTATTTTTTCATGCAGTAAAAACGACGAAACCCGGACCACTGTTTTACCCGAGAAATTGAACTCAGAGTTACATTTCAGAGGATTTGTAACTGACGAAGATGAGGAGTTACTCAGCAAAATCCACAATTTTTCAAAAACCGTCACCATGCAAGATACTGTCGACGGCCAACCTATTTGGGGCTACATCGCAAATGGTAAAAAGGTTTTTTTCTACACTGATGACAATGGAACGGTTTGGGAAAAAAACATTAACGATATAGGTGGCCGTGTGGTTGCGTACGGGTTTTCTTATCGAGATCCTCTAATCATTGCAGATTGGGAAATATTACTTAGAGTTGATGATGGCGTTGGTACTGAGTGGGAAACTTCAGTAGATACCACGTTCAACGCGTTTACCAATTCAGGTGAAACTCAGGTAATAAGGTTTATTAAAAATGGAAAGGCTCGCTATGACGGCCTATCCCAAACATTTTTGCCAGAATCCAATAAAATAGTTCATGCACTTGACGCATTTTGGTATGAACTAGAGACTCATATCGTTAATCAAAGTACTTCTGATACACTTTTTTCAACTGTTGGAAGCGCTCATCAATACTTTCTTCCGGAAGTTGGCTCAGTAAAATATATATCAAATTTCACAAAAACTGAAAAGGATCAGGAAGATGTAAAATTACTCGGAACGTGGGAACTCATGCGTAAAGAAATACCGGAATAAAGCCCTCCTCTCTTTTGTATCTTATACAGATCCGTTGATATCCGTTGATATCCGTTTTTAGCAGGATCTAAAAATTATATTTAATTCATTTGCTCATTAAAGTCTCGATTTTTTACGAATTAAGCATTACTCAGTGTAATGCTATTTATTCATTTAAAGTTACTCAGGTATTGCCATGTCGCATAAATTAATTTGTACAATTTGGTTATTGTTTCTATTCATTTGCACCCGTATTGGTTTCGCTCAACACATTGTTCTTTCGGGTGATGTCCGGGACCAGAATACCCATCAAAAAATTAAATCTGTTAATATTTTCTTAAAAGGAACCAATATAGGTACAACCTCCGACTTTACAGGTAACTTTGAATTGAAAGTACCCGACGGACAAAATGATTTAGTCGTTATTTTTCAGCATATAGCTTATTATGAAAAACCAATTAAGTTATCAGAATTACGAGATACAAAAAGAATTTATCTACAACCACGGGTGATACCTTTAAGTACAGTTGAAATTGAGGAAGAGGGTGATCAAAAAATCGAAATTGAAAAGGATTTGCCGCAAGCGATAACTGTTATTAATGCAAGATCATATGATATTCGAGGTTATGTAGATGCCGGGGATCTGCTTAAAATTGATCAAAGCGTTCAAGTAGAGGAAGACTTGAGCGGGAAGAAAACCGTGGCGATTCGAGGTGGTAACGCTGATGAAGTGATTGTACTTTATAACGGCGTGAAAATGAATAACACCTACAATAACATCTTTGATTTATCTTTGATTGACCTTGAAAATATTGAACGATTGGAATTAATAAAAGGCAGCAATACTGCATTGTATGGCCCGGAAGCATTTTCTGGTGTGATCAATATTGTTCCTAAGCAGGAGCAGGATTACAATATAAGGTTTCAGCAAAGGCTTGGAACGTACCGCTCAGGGAATTGGGGATTACATCTGTATAAAAAAATTAATAGACTGTACGGTTCGTATAGTTTGAAAAGAGGTGGCCTGAGTCGCAGTTTTGTTGACGTTCCCGGCAGCAATGCCAATCTTGAAAATACTTCGCTTCATCACAATGCCAGTCTAAATTTTGATGTTGGTAGCAATTCTGCGGGCAACCCAAGGGGAACATTTAGTTCTATGTGGGTTTATACCGCGCTTGATTACGATAATTTTAGAGACAATGAAACTCTGGATAATTTCAACAATCTGTTTTCTTTACGATACAAGGGCGAGATTTTTGGTCAACAAAATGTGGATCTGTCATTTGCTTACAAAAATCTTGAAGAAGACCAAGCGCTAAATTTGGATCGAATTGTTCAGGGGAATTCAGCTAGTGGCGTTGACATTGACCGTGAACTTAAGGATCGTGCTTATATTTTTAATTCAATTAAAGAGTTTTCTACTTCCAAAATAGACTTATTGCTTTCTTATCAATTTCAAAGAAGTGAACTTGGTTTTCTTGATTCGAGGGAAGGATTTCAAATTCGACAAACTGGTCTGGAAGAAGCTGACTTAAATAGAAATCATCATGGTCTGGTTTCTATCTTAAAATACCGAGGAGAGACCGGATCAGATTTTTTTCAGTCCATTGATGTAGACGTTAGTCTCAGGCATGATCGTGTTGTGGACAATCAGGAAAATATTATGTTGAGGGATGATTTTGATAATAGCTCTGCTCAACTGGATAATTTTGGGAATAAGACCTGGAACAGCACCATGTTTAAGTATGCTATGGATTTATCTGGCTATCGCGATGGCTTTTCTTTCAATAGTTATTTGACTTTTGGAAACAACACGAAATTTCCTACTCTATTCCAACAGATAAGTCTGCCATCCCTGGTGAGCGTTTCTGCCACCTCCCCAAATTTGGATGCCGAAAAAAATAAAAGTCTTGAGTTTGGTTTAAACCTGGGGCGGGACATTCAAGGCCACGGCAGTATTTATGGCTGGAAATTGAGCGGCAGTTTTTTTCAAAACCATTATGATAACAAATTTAGAGAATTTACTACACCTGGTATTCCGGTTTCATTTTATGACAATGTCAAGAACGCGAATATATCTGGAGTTGAAGGAAAGTGGAAAGTCTTTCTGTTTCAGAAGAAAATTTCGTTGGACTTAGGCGTTTCAAAATATAGTATTTCAGATAAGGCTGCGTTTCCATTTAAATCTGAACAAAAACGGACGCTTACTCTAAATGTCGATCACGCCGGCTATGCATTTCAATTATTTTGGTTTAATGAAAGTGAACAGGCTGCCTTATTAAGGTTCCCTGACGGTAGTTTTGATACATTGAATCTTCCGAGCAATACTAATCTTGATTTGCATTTCGGCAAAACATTTGAAATTTCAAATTTCAAAGTATTTGCAAATGCCAGCGGACGTAATTTGTTAAATGATAGTGATATTACACTTGAAGGGCTATCTATTAGAGATAGACGATTTTATTTGACTTTGGGATTGCAATACTAAAAAGTTAATGGATTTTTTATGCGCTTAAAATTCAAGTTATACCGAAAATTCCCCAAAGGTTTTTGTGCGAAATAGATTTTTTCAGTTTAGTGCGGGTTTGACAGCGTTCTACCTGATACATCTTGTCGGCTGCACTGAAAATCCATTTACTGAGAATAAAATAAGCCTTAATAATCGTCAGATATCAGGAAGTGTCGAGCTCGCTAACGCAGGTTCTCCCGAAGATGTTTTCGTGTGGTTAGATGGTTTTGATTTTCAGACAAAAACAGATAAAGATGGACGGTTTAAATTAATATTGCCCCCAAAAGCTGCGCAAGCAAACAGTAATGGTATTACAGGGGCATTTAATTTGTATTTTTATGTCTCCAATTTTAAGATCGAATCATTAGAAATACAACTCGAACGGGGAGAAGTAATTTATCCGGCAGATGTTTTTAACAGGGAGGGCGAGTTCCATCGGCCAATTTTATTATCACAGCTTCTTAATGTTAACACAATAATGTTCCCGGATACTATTGTTGTCGGCCAAGAGGGTTTGATGAGAGTTAGTATGCTCTTTGAGACTACGCAGTCAGACACTGTACGGGCGCTTTTTCCATCTAAGGTCGGTACCAGACTTTTCCCAATTATTTTTCAAAATATTGAGACGAATGAAGTTCAAATTTTTGAAAGCACAATAGTTGGCATTCCGCCCTTGACAAATTCTGATACACTCAAAGTCACCAGTAACCGCCCTGTAGAAACTTCCAGGATAATTCGTGCTAATGCTTCAGATTTTGATCCTGGGATGTATAGGGTCATACCCTTTATAACTGTTCTTCAGGATGGAGTACCACAACCAATGCTGAGGCGTATTGGACCTGCCATCAGTCAACTCGGCCCCGGATATTTGGAGTTACCTTTTTTTCGACAAGGTGGCGGTTTTGAGGTTATAGCACCCATTGGTTTAGGTGATGAAAATTAGGTCATATTATGACCAATTAAATATTCCAGTCGATAGAATTAAAGTGGTGCTAAGAAATTATCTAACGGAAATGAATATGAAGTATATAAGTTTTATTATCCTGTGCCTGTTTTTTTTATTTGTCGGCTGTGAACAAAATCCAATTGGTGAAACTAAAATTGACATACCAAATCGGAGTATTAACGGAACGGTGGATTTGGATCACCCTGATATGAATCCAGAAGGTGTATTTGTCTGGCTGGAAGGGTTCGATATGTTTACCTATACCGATCCTCAAGGTAAATTTGAATTCTTATTGCCACCTCCCACAGCCCAGGCAACCTCTAAAGGCGTTAGTGGTACATTTAATCTTTTTTATTATGTCGCAAATTTTCATCTTGGCAGAACTCGTGTTTATACGCAGAATGGCAATTTCCTTTACTCCAGAGGGGAAGTTAACTCAGAAGGTGAACTAACGCCTAAGAAAACGCTGCTCCAGAAATTGGACACCCACATACGAGTCCGACCATCTTCAGCTCACTCAGATAGTATCAATATTGTTGGTGGAAAAACTGATTTTTTAATAAGAGTTGATGTTGCTTTGCGTGCTTTTACGGACTCCGTAGTTGTCTTCTATCCTGGTATCGTTGAAAATGTTTTTAGCCCACTTATGTTTAGAAATGTTGAGAACAATCAGGTTAAAGTTGTTAGCTCAACAGTTGCAGGATTCGTAAAGGCTCCCTATGATACCGTCAAAACCGCACCCCTTCTAAGAACTATGGTTGTTCCAATTTTTCCTGATGAATTAGGGAAGGGAACTTTTGAGGTAATTCCCTTTATTCTTGTCGAGAATTTGGATATTCCCGAAGGAATCAAAAGAGAATTGGAGTTAGATTTTCTTGTGCCGGGTGAAGAATACTTAAAAGTACCATATTTACGTTCAGGAAATAGCCGCTATTTTACGCTTCAATAAAATAGATTTCAATCTAATTTTAAATATATAAATTTATTGTTTGAGATTTGCCGGTTCCCCGGCTTTTCCCTTGACAGTCTTGCGCAAAGTCTTTAAATTCAAAAAAAAATTATTCTTACTATGCCTACTACAAAATTTCTTTCAACTCGCATTCAGGAAATACGCCCCTCCGGGATTAGGAAAATATTCGATCTTGCCTGTCAATTTCCGGATGGTTTAGATCTTTCAATCGGTAACCCTGATTTTGATGTTCCTGAACCTATCAAAAATGAAGCAATTTTTCAAATTAAAAATGGATTTAATCAGTATGTTTCCACTCGCGGGATCGATGACTTACGGCAGGTCATTATCAAACACCTTGAGTCCCGAAAAGTAAATTTCGAAGATATCTTAATTACTTCAGGAACAACTGGTGCGTTGTACTTGGCAATGCTTGCGATTATTAGTCCTGGGGATGAAATTCTGATGGCTGACCCCTATTTTGTTGCTTATGCAAATGTGATTATAATGTGTGGCGGCATCCCTAAAATTATAAATACTTATCCTGATTTTAAGTTGCGAGAAGATGCAATTTTGTCTCAAATTACATCAAAAACAAAAGCTATTCTTATCAATAATCCGGGAAACCCTACAGGGTTTGTTTATAGTACTGAAGAATTAAAACTTGTTGCCGAAATTGCTGATAAGCATGGACTGCATGTAGTTTCTGACGAAGTCTATGACAAGTTTGTGTATGTAAATGAACCTTTCGTCAGTATGGGGAATATCACAACCGATGCAGTGGTGATGAGTGGATTCTCTAAATCTACTGGAATGACCGGGTGGCGGCTCGGTTATGTTTCCGGCACAAAAGAAATGATTGATGCAATGGCAACGTTTCAGCAGTATTCGTATGTTTGCGCCAATTCAGTCACCCAAAAAGCAGCAGTTTTAGCCTTCGATGTAGATATGAGCGAATATGTTAAGAAGTATAAAGCCCGGCGCGATTTTGTCTATAGTGCTTTAAAAGACCAATTCAACATTATAAAACCGGAAGGCGCATTTTATATTTTTCCGGAGGCACCAGGCGGCGATGCAGAGGCTTTCATAAATAAAGCAATTGAGCACAAAGTCTTTATCATTCCAGGCAACGTTTTCTCTGAAAGAAATACCCACTTTAGAATATCCTACGCAGTAAATGATGAAAAACTCCAAAAAGCCGTAGATGTATTGAAAAAAATATCGAATTAGAATAGTCGGCTAAATGGTCTCTTTGAGAAATATGCGGTTGGCGGATTTACCACAGGTAAATCTATTGTTGTCAAAAGCATTTACCCACGCACTTCAAAACGATGGTAAATTTAAGGAAAGAATTCCCCTTTGCCGCCCCGGGTTTCTCGAAATGTATTTAGATTCCAACCCGGAAGGTTGTTTTGTTATAGAGGGTAAGGGAAGGATCCTGGCCTACTGCTTTTCCAGATTATGGGGGAGAGTAGGATGGATAGGTCCCCTAAGTGTCTTACCTTCGGAACAAGGTAAGGGGTATGGAAAGCAAATAGTTTTGGCTGCTATTGACTATCTAAAACGACGAAAAGCCATAACGATTGGCCTTGAAATGTCTGCAGATTCCTCAAAAAACTTGGGGTTCTACAGTAAGATTGGTTTTGTCCCCCAGGAAATGACAGTCGATCTTATAAAGAGCATTTCAAATATCCAACCCAAATTACAGGCTAATATTCGAGTGTTGAAATATAGCGACTGTTCAGCAGAGGAAAAAAAGAAATTTATTAAGAGAGCTGGTAACTTTAACAAACAGTTGCATCGTGGCCTGGATTATTGTACGGAAATTAACCTCAATAACAAACACGCATTCGGAGATGCATTTCTTATAGAAAAATCAGGGGATATGTTTGCGTTTTTAATGGCACATACCGAGACGTATTCACAAGAGGAAAAAAGGTTTTTTTTGAAAGTTAATACTTTACAATTAAAAGGACAATTGAGCAAAAGAACATTTGAAATAGTTAGCGATGTTATTGAGTTTTGTGCTAGTTCCATTAATTTACCGGGAGTGTATGTCAGATTTTGTACTCGTTTTAGTCATGCTTTGCATTATTTCCTGGAGGATGGATATGGCATAGTGAAAAATGATTTGCGCATGACGTTGAAAGGTTACCCGCAACAAGATAATTTAAACTGTATAAACTTAAGTAAATGGGAATAGTTTTAGCAGCTGCCAGGTTGGAATATTTATCTTGTAAAATGCATATTTTCCTTGTATATTTATTTTGAATTTCTTCCGGTCAAGTTTTGGCAATTAATAATTCGGGTATCAGCTTCCAGGGTACAAGTTTTGCAAATTCAGGAAGTCTTGCCTCATACACATATAGTTGCAGTGTAGAAAAAAATTAAATTGAGAAAAATGATAAAAGGACTAAAAATCAAATGGTCAAAATAGTAGAAAAATCGATTGGCGAGGTTACGATTTGTGTGATTGAAGGAAAGCTTTCCGGTTTTGAAGGTAAAGGACTTATACAGGAAAAGATTCATGAGTTATTGGAAAGGGATGCGATCAAAGTCATTCTGGATCTTTCTAAAGTGAATTGGATTGATAGTACTGGTCTGGGGGAGCTCATCGCATCATTATCTTCTATTAAGAAGAAAGATGGTGGAAATATGGTCTTGTCTAATTTGCAATCACCAGTTCAAAGTTTGTTGAAAATGACCAACCTTACAGAAATATTTGATGTTTATGAAACTTTTGATGATGCTGTTAAGGCATTTGAAGAATAAGATTTTATAAGCACCAATTTGAACCCCTAAAAGTAAAATCCAAAAATCAAATAGAGTAAAATCGTAATACTTGCTCCGGTTAATGCATAAGGTAATTGCGTTTTTACATGGTCTATGTGATCTGATGCCGATGCCATTGAAGATATAATGGTTGTGTCGGAAATTGGAGAGCAATGATCCCCGAAAATGCCACCACTTAATATTGCTCCTACAATCAAAGATAAATTTACCGGCATTAAGTCAACAATTGGAACGCCAAGTGGTATCATAATCGCGAATGTCCCCCATGACGTACCCGTTGAAAAAGCAGTTATTGCAGAAACGATGAACAAGGTTGCAGGCACCAGGCCGGGGCTCAACCAATCGTTGGTTAATTGAGCCAGATAAATACCTGTCCCAAGGTGTTTACAGGTTTGGCCAATTGCAAAGGCGAGCATCATCAGTAAAGCGATTGGCATCATTTCGCCAATCCCTTTAAAAAAGTAATCCGTAATTTCCTTGCCGGACATAATTTTTTGTGATTTGTAAAGAATAGCTCCTGTAACCAACCCAGTGAGCACTGCCCATAAAACTGAAGTTGAACCGGAGCCCTGCATAATATTTCCACCCCCTGTAATAAAAAGCGCAAGTGGCATCATGACAACCATGGCTGCGATAGGAAGGAGCATATTTATGGCTTTGGGTGCGATGCTTCCATCATACGATTCGGAAATCATTTCGGTTGAAATGAGAGGTTCGGCGCCTTCACGTAAAACCAGACCGGTATCCCGCGCCCGTTTTTCTGCCTCTTTCATTGGCCCGAAATCTTTCCCTGAAAGTATTACTCCCAACAAAATTAAAATAGCAGCGATTGCGTAAAAATTGTATGGTATGGACTGTAATAAAGCCCAAAAGGGATTCTCAATATTTTGTGCTGCCAAAAGACCTATAATAAAAGCACCCCAGCCATTGAGTGGCATAAGGATACAAATTGGCGCGGATGTGGAATCGCAAATATAGGCAAGTTTTTCTCGCGGTATTTTTAACTTGTCAAAGATAGGGCGGCAGACAGAACCGGTTACCAGAGAGGTGATACTTGATTCGATGAATATGACAATGCCTAAGGAGAAGCCTAATAAACTTGCACTTTTTCGGTTGCCGATGTAGCCTCTTTGTGAGAGCCAGTTGATAAAACCGGCGACACCACCGGATCGTTGAATGAACATAATTAATGAGCCTACTAAGCCGCTGAAAGCTATAACGCGCGTGTTTCCATTATCTTCAAAAACTCTTATGCAGCATTCCAAGGCAGCCCTGAGTCCCTCTAAGGGATTCCAGTTCCCCAGAATTGTCCAGCCTAACCAGATACCCAGGAATAAAGAAAAAAATATTTGTTTTGTTCGGATGGCAAGTATAATGGCGAGAAGAGGAGGGAGTATTGAAATCCAGCCAACAGTCTGCATAATTATCTGACCCTTTGTAAGATTCTTTTGATGGCTTTGTTAAAGTTTACAGGCAACCGTTTGCCGATTTCAAGAATTGTTTTAGTACAGTGGTGTATTTTTCAGACGTGATAGGTTAAAAATCAGCCCGCAGAAATAATATCAATTCCCATATACTTCTGTAAAACCTCAGGAATGCGAATGCTGCCATCTGCATCTTGATAGTTTTCCATAATGGCAATAACTGTACGTGGTAAAGCGAGCCCTGAGCCGTTCAAAGTGTGCAGGAATTCCAACTTACCGCTTTCGGAATTTCGAAAACGAATATTGCCACGTCGAGCCTGAAAGCCTTCGAAGTTGCTGCATGAAGATACTTCAAGCCAATTATTCAAACCGGGTGCCCAAACTTCTATATCGTAGCATTTAGCGGCGGCAAAACTCAAATCACCGGTGCATAACTCTAAAATGTGGTAGGGTAGCTTCAATAATTGTAAAACTTCTTCCGCTTCAGAAAGCAGGATTTCCAGTTCTTCGTAAGAGGTTTCCGGCTTTACGAATTTTACCATTTCAACTTTGTCGAATTGGTGTAATCTCACAAGACCGCGTGTGTCTTTACCATAAGAACCGGCCTCCCGGCGGAAACAAGGAGTGTATGCAGTATACTTAATTGGCAAATCTTTTTCTTTGATAATCTCATCACGGTGTATGTTCGTGACGGGTACCTCTGCAGTAGGAATTAGAAAAAGATCATCAATTTGTGCATGGTACATGTCATCTTCCAACTTGGGTAGTTGTCCGGCTGCAAACATTGAATCGCGATTTACCAGAAACGGTGGTGATACTTCCTTATAACCATGCTTTTCAATATGCAGGTCTAGCATAAAATTTATCAGAGAGCGTTCTAATTTTGCGCCAAGTCCAATGAAATTTAGGAAGAATGAACCACTGATTTTTGCGCCGCGATCAAAATCTATTATCCCGAGTTGTTCTGCCATTTCCCAATGCGGTTTTGGCTCGAAATCGAAGCTGTATTTTTCACCCCATTTTTTGATTTCCACATTGTCAGTTTCATTTTGTCCGATTGGCGTAGAACTGTGGGGAACATTCGGAATCCATATTTGAATATTACGAATTTTATTTTCGATTTCTTTCAACTCGGTATCTAATTGTTTTACCTGTCCCGCAACTTTTTGCATCTCCTGAATTTTGTGCTCTGCTGACTCCCCCTGCTTTTTGAGTTGAGCAATTTTCTGAGAAGCTGTATTGCGCTCCTGTTTTAACTTTTCGACGGTTTGAAGTTTTTCACGTCTTGCTTCATCAAGCGCCAAAAGTTTATTGATATCAGCTTTTTCTTTTTTGTTTTGTATTGCTGTTTTAACGAGGTCTGAGTTTTCACGTATAAATTTTAAGTCAATCATAAAATTGTTCCTGTTAAATCTTTCTATAGTCAACTAAATTAGAGTTTTAATTCTAAGAAAAATATTCTAATCAAAACAATGTTAAAATATCAATCGAATAGGAAATTAGAGATACATGTCAATAAATTTTCTTGGGGATATTACCTCAATGCCCGAATAACCGGAAACAGCTAAAAGTTTTTTGTCACCACTTATTATTAGTTTTGTGTTCGTTGCGATCGCACATTCAAGAAATTTGTCATCATCCGGATCTTCGCAGATTTGTTCGGTAAATTGTGGGGCGTGGATTAATTTTGTTTTTGTTGTAATTAATTGAAGTACTGGAGTAATATCTACTTTCGAATATTTTTTAGAGAGGATTCGCCCCACACGGTGGTACTCATCTAAAATATCTGTTGATAAAATTAAAGATATTCTCTTTTTATGCCATGCTCGAAGTATTTTATTGGGAGGTCCGGTAAAGAAAATACCAGAGACAAGTACATTTGTATCAAGAACGACCCTCACTTTCCTTTTCGCGCTTCTGCTATTGCTAAACCAATGTCGGACTTTTTCAAACCTACGTTTTTCGCTTGCTTTTTAGCTTCTGTAACCAGATCGGAAAATTCAACGAACGAAGGAGGAGTTATTGCTTTGAGAATTAAAGTATCCTTTTCACCTACTACAATAAAGTGCGAACCCGGTTTCAAACCAAGGCGCTTACGGATTTCTCCCGGGATCACCACCTGACCTTTAGAAGACATTTTTGCAGTTGCGATTTCTGACATGCGTTTTTCGTCCTTATTTGTCTTACTTATAAGAATATAAAAAGGCAGACTTAGAGTAGCAAGAGAAAATACGGTTATTATAATTTAATAAACTGAGGAAAGTAAGCCCGTGTCATCAATTTCTGCCTAATCCATTCAATGCCCTTTACCACTCACCATAATATAAATTGTATTAAAGATCACTTTCATATCCATCCGGAGAGACATATTTTCAAGATAGAACAAATCAAATTGTAGTTTTTCTTTCACGTTTTCGATGGATGTATCGTAGCCGCCTTTTATCTGAGCCCAACCTGTCAAACCTGGTTTAACCTTTAACCTTCTGGCATAAAAAGGGATTTCTTTTTTGAATTGATCCACAAAGAATGGCCTCTCGGGTCTTGGCCCAATCAGACTCATTTCACCTGCAAGTATATTTATAAATTGCGGGATTTCATCTATCCGGACTTTTCGAAGGAGATTGCCAAGTTTCGTAATTCGTGGATCTTTTTTTGTTGCCCACTGCGGCCCGGATTTAGATTCCGCATCCTGTATCATCGAACGGAATTTGTAAATCATGAAACTTTTGCCGTTAAGCCCAACACGTTCCTGCTTGTAAAGCGCCGGTCCCTTGGACTCCAGTTTAATGATAATGCCGACTAAAAGCCAGATGGGTAAAAAGCCAATAAGAACAATAGCTGAGAAAAATATATCCATCAGCCGTTTAACCTGGTGTTCCCATGCCGGCATATAGCGGGGCTCGATATCGATTAACGGCAGCCCGTAAATTTGATTTGTTCGCATTTGGCCAATAACAATGTCGTACATATCCGGCACGATTTTAAATTTGACAGTTGTGCCATTGCACTGCGCCATTACATCCAAGGCCTTTTTACGCGTATTACCCTTTAATGCGAGAATCACTTCCTGGGCTTTGTTTTCATCAATAAGATGATCAATTTCCTGGATATTCCCTAAAAGTGGGATACTTTTGTAATGGTTATTGGTCTTCGATTCATTTTCGTTTTCTGCCACAAAGCCAATAATGTTGTAACCCAACGCCGGAAATTTTTTGAGCTCTTCAACGAGATCCCAGCTTTTTTTCCCCCAACCCACAATTAATGTGCGGCGATGCCCGAGCCCTGCTGTTAGTAAAGCCCTTTGTATCGTTCTAAAAATAAGGCGGGAGGAAGATGTGCAAATAAGTAGAACCAACCAATAATTCGCAATGAACATGCGGCTTAGCCTTGGAGGGGTCTCCAAATCTCGCTCGCCCTCAAATGTAATTAAAAATAAAATCAGCACACCCAAAGAGATTGTTTTGAAAATACTTATAAACTCATCGATACGTGATTTTGCATAGTGAAAGTTGTAAAGCCCGGTGAAGGTAAATAAAATGACCCAAACCGTATTAAAAACCAGGGAAACTTGCAAAAGTGTTGAAAAATCAGATTCAGCAAAAAA
>JAJDAE010000315.1 GCA_029262035.1 Candidatus Zhuqueibacterota bacterium | reverse complement strand
TTTTACAATCCCGATTTTAACAATAACGGTTCGCCTAAGTTAGCGCCCAAAGCTGGCGTTGCATTTGACCCAAAAATTCACGCGGATGAACCCGGTTATGCAAATGCCGATCAGGTTGTATGGCTGGTTACAAATGACCTTGACCCCTTCGCCCTTGCTAATTTTTCCGGTTCGCCTGCTATCGGGATTGAGCAACAAATTACATTGTGGGCTTATGGACGCTCAGATGCGCTTGGCTATGTTATTTTTAAGCAGTTCCGGTTAATTTACAAAGGCACGCGATTTACCCCGCCAACAGCTAAGATCGAGGATATGTACTTGGGCCAATGGTCTGATCCTGATCTGGGTAATGCAGGCGATGACTTAGCCGGTTGTGATACCACTCTTAGTTTAGGTTTTGTTTACAACTCAGAAGCAACGGATGCAGTTTATGCTGCTGTTGGGCTGCCGCCTCCTGCTTCTGGGTATGACTTTTTTGCTGGTCCTTTGGTAGAAGATATAGGTAGCGAAGCTATTTGGAACCTCACAAGAAGGCGAGGTTTTAGAAATTTACCGATGACCACTTTTTGGATATTTTTTCCTGGTACTCAAGCATCAGAACCTTTCTCTTTTGGTACCTATCAATTGACCCAAGAGTGGTACAATTTACTAAGAGGGTTTTTACCGCGCCCCAATACTCCGGTTACACCTTTCCTTGACCCTACCGGACAACCGACTAAATTTATGGTTCCAGGAGATCCCGTCAAAAATACAGGTTGGGTTGATCAAGGACAAGGAAACCGCCAAATGGCTTTATCTTCAGGCCCATTCACATTAGCTTTTGGCGATACCCAGGAAACGGTTATTGCAACAGTTTCCGCTTTGGGCTCAGATCGTCTTTCCAGCGTAGCCTTGCTGAAATTTTTTGGCCGGGTTGGGCAAGATGCATTCAATAATTTATTTGAATTACCACAGCCGCCTGCAACTCCAAACCTTGCTGCAAGTGAGTTGGATGGTGAGATTTTCTTGAATTGGGCAGGCAATGCAACCGCCGTCGCGGAAACAGAAGCCCTTGATGAAAACGGTTTCTCATTCGAAGGCTATAATGTTTATCAACTGCCTTCAGCAAATTCAACAATTGACCAAAGTACCCGCATTGCAACATTTGACGTCGTGAATGGAGTTACAACGATCTTGCAAGAATCCTTTGATGTTTCTTTAAACTTAGTTCTTAAACTGCCTCGACAATTTGGTAACGACTCGGGCATTCAAAGAACACTCAGGGTATCGAACGATGCGATCAGAGGGCTAAACCTCATTAACGGCCAAACCTACCATTTCGGTGTGTCGGCCTATAGTTATAGCCCTGCACCAGGTATTACTATTAAAACTGTGGAAAGTCCAATGGCCGTGGTAACAGTTGTACAGCAAGCAATCAAGCCCGGCGTACGGTATCAATCTGCCCGGGGCGACACCATACCCACTGAACATCTTGGTATAGGCGAGGGTGCCGTTCACGTGCTTGTCACCGATGCAAGCACCCTTACCGGGGACAGCTACGTAGTGACTTTTAGCGTCGATAACACCGGGGATCGGTTCTGGTCGCTGACCAATACAACAACCGGCGAAATGTTGCTGCGGAACCAAACCAACCAATCCGGTGATACGAATTACCTGGTGACAGAGGGATTTACCGTAGTGGTAACCGGCCCGCCAAACTCGTTTAAAAATTTCGAGATGGTGGCTAATGCTGCCGGGCCTATTGTTCCTCCAACAGGCGCTGCTGCCGATTTCAGAGATTTCCCAGCGCCAGACAGGCCGGGTTCTGAGCAACAAGTTGGTTCCGGTCGCTGGTTCTTCAATGTCGGTGGCGGCCCTAACGATGGGACTTTCGATACTTTCTTGAGCCGGGCGCTGCGTGGCAGCAACTTTAGTCGCGTGGTGCCGGATGATTGGGAGATGCGATTTACGACTCAGGGCAGTTGGGCTATAAGGGCTTTCGAGGATGATGCGCTTTTAAAAGTACCTTTTGAATTATGGAATATCGGCAACAACACGCCGGATGACCCGAGTGATGATTATCGCTGCATCCCATTTTTCCAATCAAATGGCAGTGTTGGAGCGCTGCAAACAGATCCTCTTGGTTTGACTTATCAATTGGATCCTAATGACCACGGTGGCTCGGGAGGCTCCAATGATCCTTACACACCCTGGGTCTTCTGGAGAATACCGCAGGAACATTTAGATGGCACACCTGGTCAGGCCGGATATCAGGCTTACCTCGCAGCAATCGACACTGTAGCTCGTGTAATCTCTAACTTTGATAAAGACGCAGGCGCCGAGGCCTTCGCCAGAACGGTTCTGGTTAGCTGGAACGGCGATGACGTCAGTGATGGCTTCGTTGAACCCGGAACACAAATGTTTCCTGAAACAGGTTCTGTCATCCGGCTTACAACAACCAAACCTAATTTACCAAGTGATGTCTTTACTTTCTCAACCACCGGTTACGAGCCAACAAAATCTACCCAAACAGCGAGAGAAGATGTGCTTGCCCTCGTCAATGTATTCCCCAATCCACATTATGGTGTGACCGGTTTTGGTAAAAACCCATTTGACCGCAGAATAACATTCAACCATTTACCGGAGAAGGCCACAATCAGAGTATTTAACCTTGCCGGCATTTTGGTGAAAAAACTAGAGAAGGAGGATGCCAGCCAGTTTTTAACCTGGAATCTGCAAAACGAGAACTCCGATCCGGTTGCCAGCGGTATTTACATCGCGAACATAGAAATGCCGGATTTAGGTGTGAGCAAGAATCTTAAAATTGCGCTGCAATTCTTACCAATATTTAAATAGTTAGTTTTCGTTTTGATTGCCTTAAAATGTAACTTTTACTGAGATTAAGTCATGAAAAAATTATTAAACTCCCTCCTGCTTTTTATGCTGCTTTTAGCGACACTTGGGTTTGCCAAAGAAAAAAAAGTTCGACGCAATGATTTGGCAAAATCCAATGCAGCGCAGTTAAGCCAAAATATGACCAACCGCACTCTGGTTAATGTCGGCCAACTGGCCATGTGGATTTATTCGAATGGCCTGTCTGCTTATAAACCAGCCGGTGGTAGTGGGCTGTTTTTTCCCCGTGGGAGCGATCCGTCAACAGCAACTATTTTTCAGGATGGTTTAATCTGGGGTGGCACTGTAAATGATGGTGTGGAACCCGCACTGAGAGTAGGCGGGGCTGAGTATGCCGTTGGCCATGTTGCCGGCGCTATTATTTCACCAGGTGTGGCTGAAGACAAAACCGATCCCGCAGTTGACCGTGTTTGGCGCATTCGCCGGGATTTTACCACGGCTGACCTTACCCTGGATGCAGCCGAGTTTAACAGCATTCAAGTTTCTGAAGTTACGCCCGACCAGGTTCAGCAACTGCGTGATATTTACCGCCAGGACTGGCTCGATTGGCCAACTGAAAAAGGCGCACCTTTTTACGATGCTGATGGTGATGGTGCTTATAATCCTGATTTTAAAAGTGACGGTTCCCCTAAATTAGCTCCCGCCGATGACGTTGCCTTTGACCCAACAATTCATGCCGATGAACCGGGATATGCCAATGCTGACCAGGTTGTATGGTTGGTTACAAATGATCTTGATGAAGAAATAACCGGCAGGTTTTCCGGCTCACCGCCCATTGGTCTGGAACAGCAAATTACATTCTGGGCCTATGACCGCCTGGACTCACTCGGCCAGGTTATTTTTAAGCAGTACCGCTTACTTTACAAAGGTACACAAGCAACATCTACAACAGCGAGGATTGAGGACATGTACCTGGGGCAGTGGTCAGATCCTGACATCGGTAACGCCGGCGACGATCTTGTAGGTTGTGATACCACTCTTGGTTTAGGATTTGCTTACAACGAAGGCGGAATGGATATATATTATTCACCCGCCAATCTGCCGCCACCGGCTGCCGGTTATGATTTTTTATCCGGTCCTTTAGTTGAAGCTTTCGGAAGCAAAGCTGTTTTTGGTCTGAAAAGGAAATCTGGTTATAAAAATTTGGGAATGACAGCTTTTATGTCATTTGCTCCTAGTTTTGGAGATCCTGATTTTGGTACTTACGATCACACTTTGACACTGTACAACATGCTGAGAGGTTTTTTAGCGCGTCCGGTTTCCCCGCTAACTCCAATACTCGATCCCAGCGGGCAACCGACAAAGTTTATGTTTACCGGAGATCCTGTTAAAAATATAGGTTGGGTAAATGAAGGTGGTCGCGACCAGAGAATTTTATTGTCTTCAGGCCCGTTCACGTTGGCTCTTGGCGATACCCAGGAAACGGTTATTGCAACACTTGCGGCTTTGAGCTCAGATCGTCTTGCAAGTATATCCTTGCTTAAATTTGTTGACCACTTTGCCCAGCAAGCATTCGATAATTTGTTTGAGCTGCCAAAACCACCGGCAACCCCCGTTCTTACCGCCAGTGAGTTGGAGGGTGAGATTTTTTTGAATTGGTCCGTCAATGCTGCCGCAGTGGCAGAGACCGAAGGCTTCGATAACTATGGTTTCCTATTTGAAGGCTATAATATTTACCAACTGCCAACGGCAAGCTCAACCATCGACCAAAGTACCCGCATTGCAACTTTTGATGTCGTGAACGATTTCACCACTATACTCCAGGAAACCTTTGATGTTTCTTTAGGGGTCATTCTTGAACTGCCACGACAATTCGGCAGCAACTCAGGGATTCAGAGAACGCTCAGAGTATCGAATGATGTTATAAGGGGGTTAGACCTGATTAACGGTCAGAATTACTATTTCGGCGTATCTGCTTATAGCAGCAACCGCGATCGGAATGCTTTGCTCAAATCCCTGGAAAGTACAGTAGCTGTGGTCGCGGTGGTACCGCAATCAACCAAGCCAGGAACCCGTTATCAATCTGTCGCGGGGGACACGCTACCTATTCTGCATGCAGGTTCCAGTGACGGTGCTGTTACTGTCGTAGTAACTGATCAAAGCGCAATAACGGGTGATTCGTACCGCGTAACTTTCAGGTTAGATAGCTTACTGGGCACTGTCTGGAACCTTGAGAACACCACAACCGGTGAATTGCTATTACCGAATCAAATCAACCAATCCGGTGATTCGAATTACCTGGTGACAGAAGGATTTACAGCTATGGTAACCGACGCACCCAACGGGTTCAAAAACTTTGGAATGGTTACGAATTCTGCTGGGCCACTAAACCCACCTGAAGGCGCAGCCGCTGCGTCGCGAGGATTTCCCTCGCTACAACCAACACAGAATCAGCAAGTAGGCTCGGGGCGTTGGCTCTTTAATGTTGGCGGCGGCAGGAACGATGGCACTTATGCTTCCTTTCTGAGCAGGTCACTTCGTAACGACAACTTTAATCGGGTCATTCCTAATGACTGGGAAATGCGTTTTACTGTCCGCGGCAGTTGGGCGCTCCGTTGGTTTGAAGATGACTTTCTCGTAAAAGTACCGTTTGAATTGTGGAATATCGGCAGCAACACGACGGATGACCCGAGTGATGACTACAGATGCATACCTTATTTTCTTTCCTCAGGAGGTGTTGGCGCCTTGCAAACAGATCCCGCAGGGTTGACATATCAATTAGATCCTAATGACCATGGCGCCTCGGATGGCTCCGATGATCCTTACACAGCATGGATTTACTGGATCATACCGCGTGAACACGACGATGGCACACCTGGAGAAGGCGGCTATAATAGCTACTTGTCTCAAATCGATACCACAATTACCAGAGCTGTCGGCAACATTGGATTCAGTGGCGGCTCAGAAGCTTTCGCCAGAACCGTTCTTGTTAACTGGAATGGAGATGACGTGAGTGATGGCGAGGTTGCACCTGGTATACAGTTATTTCCGGAGAGGGGTTCTGTGATACGAATAACAACTCTGAAACCAAACACACCAAATGATGTATTTACTTTTTCAACAACCGGCTATGAGCCAACAACTTCAACTCAAAAAGCAAAGGAAGATGTTCTTGCCCGGGTGAATGTATTTCCAAACCCGTTTATGGGGTTCAATACATTTGCGGGTGATTTCAATCGTAAAGTCACCTTCAGTCATTTACCTGAAAGAGCCACAATCAGAATATTTAATTTAGCTGGTTTTTTGGTCAGAAAACTTGAGAAGGACAATCCAAGTCAATTTCTAACCTGGAATTTACTTGACGGTAAATCCATGCCAATCGCCAGTGGTATTTATATCGCGAATATTGAGCTACCCGATTTACGTATTACAAAAAACCTAAAGATTGCCCTGCAGTTTTTATCAAAATATTAGTTGCAAACTTTCATTTAAGGATATTTGAAGCATGGTATCAGCAGAGTTGATTTCAAAATTACCCTTGAATTTTTTGCAAAGTTCTTGTATCATAATTTATGATTAAATGGTTGGGTATAATTCTTAGTTTGCTGATTTTAGGCATCCTTATCACAGGCTTTTTGCTTCACGAACCCATGCCGACAGGGAAGCCTTCACCCTCTGCGGACGCACTTGCACTTAAAATGATGTCTACCATAAACAAAGCCGCCTGGGATACTACAAACATAGTGCAGTGGACTTTTCGTGAAAAGCATCACTACTTGTGGGATCGCCAACGCAATCTGGTAAAAATAGAATGGAAGAACATTCGGGTTCTGCTCAACCCCGAAACGGTCACAGGCAAAATTTACTCGAATGGTATTGAGCGTTCGGGGAAACAAGCGGACAAACTTGTGCAAAAAGCCTGGACATATTTTTGTAACGACTCCTTTTGGCTCAACGCACCGGCAAAAGCCTTCGACCCCGGAACGGTTCGCAGTTTGGTAAAACTGAAAGATGGCCGGGATGGGTTGATGGTCACCTATCAATCCGGCGGCGTGACACCCGGGGATTCTTTCGTTTGGCTTTTGAATGAAACGGGTTACCCGATGAGTTACAAAATGTGGGTACAAATGCTTCCGGTTGGTGGTTTGGAGTTTACCTGGGATGATTGGATTACTCTCTCCACCGGCGCTAAAATTTCTACCACACATAATAGTAAGCTTGCCGGACTGGCAATTACAAATGTTAAAGGTTCTACCCACTTAGCTGAATCAGGTTTGGAGCAAGATCCTTTTGCTGAAATATTTAATTAACCGCATTCATCGGGCAAAAATAAAACATGGAAATCCAGCACCTGAGCAAAATTTGCCACGCCCTTGATGGCGTAACTGAAGACGTAAAATGGACAAACAATCTCTGTTTTTGTGTTGCAAAAAAAATGTTTGTGATTGTGGGCCTCGAACAGTCGCCAACACCAGCCTCATTTAAAGTGCCGGACGAAGAATTCTACCCCATGTCGCATCGGGATGGTTTTAAACCTGCACCCTATCTCGCCCGCTATAAATGGGTTTGGACCGGCGACATCAACATCCTAAATCAAGAAGAATGGGAACATTATATCCACCAATCGTATGAGATTGTTAAGAGTAAGCTGCCGGCCAAGATGAGAAATTCAATTAGATAAATTCCAAAATAAAAACTTGTATATTCAAAAACTTTCCAATAGATTCCAATATGGTATCAATACGGTATAACAAAGAGTTTTTTTATGGCAAATATCACTTTAAAAAATATTCCAGATGATTTGTATGAAAACCTCAAATCTCATGCAGCCATCAATCGCCGAAGTTTAAATAATGAAATAATCGTTTGTATTGAAAAAGCAATAAAAAGTAAACGAATTGATAAAGACCAGTTTATGAATCGGTTGCAGATTCTGAGAAAAGATTTGAAGGTTCCTTTTCTTACTGATGAAATGTTGAGTGAAATTAAGAATGAAGAACGATTGTGATCGTCGTTGATACAAACATTATCACTTATCTTTTCATTGATGGTGAAAATACCAATAAAACAGAAGTCGCATTTAATAAAGATCCTGTGTGGGTAGCACCGCTCTTGTGGAGGAGTGAGTTTCGAAATGTTTTATCATTTTTTATTCGAAATCAGAGTTTAAGTCTGGATAAGGCAAATGAAATCATAAATGAAGCGGAAGGTTTAATGGCTGACAATGAGTATGCTATAACTTCATTAGACGTTTTAAGTTTGACCGCATCTTCAGGATGTTCAGCATATGATTGCGAATTTGTGGCATTGGCTAAGGATCTTGGTATTCCATTAATTACTTCGGATAAAAAAATTATTACAACTTTCCCTCAACATGTAATTTCATTAGACAACTATGCTCATAAATAAGTAGAAGACCCTATTTTCAAAAAAAATAATATGAACGAAAACCAATCTAAACCCAAGCAGGAACCCAGCCTCTTTCATACGCTCCTGGACGACTTCAAAGATTTTTTCCGGAATGTATCCAGCGGTGGTGAGGTAAAACGACCGGTCAGACGCAGCTTTAAGGAGCTCCGTGAGTTTTATATCGACAAAGATCGCCGTAAATTACTGGAGTCAAAGGGATTCGCCAAACGCTGGTTCTTTACCAGTTTTTGGCTGTTCAAGGCAATGCTATTAAAATTACGCCCCGTGCGACGTGTCCTGCTGGTAATCGGTATTTTTTTCCTGCTGAGAGCAACTGATGATTCTATGAATCACAATGATGCCGCTTTGTTCGGTGGATTAATTTTATTGCTCATCTTAATGTTCGAATTAAAAGACAAATTGCTGGCAAAAAGCGAACTGCAAACCGGGCACGCTGTACAGAAAGCACTCCTGCCCCCGGAACAACCGGAGATTCCCGGCTGGGAAATCTGGCTCTACTATCGCGCAGCCAACGAAGTCGGTGGAGACTTGCTCGATTTTCAAAAAATTGACGAAGCTCGGTACGGAATCGCTCTTGGTGATGTTGCGGATAAGGGTCTCAAAGCCGCCCTGCTGATGGCCAAGCTGCAAGCCACTCTGCGGGCGTTGGCACCCGACTACAACTCACTGGCCGAGCTGGCTACCAAAATCAATCAAATATCGCACCGCGACAGTCTGCCAACCAGTTTCGCTTCATTGATTTATCTTGAGTTACAACAGAAATCCGGCAATGTAAAATTTTTTAATGCCGGACATATGCCGCTGGTTGTGGTTAGCGGCACTTCAGTCCGCGAGCTGGCAAAAGGCGATGTTGCCCTTGGGCTGGCGCTTGAATCAAATTACTCTGAACACACTATCAAGCTACAAAAAGGCGATTTTTTGATTGCCTATTCTGACGGTGTAACCGAAGCCCAAAACGAGTCTTGCCAGTTTTTCGGAGAAGACAGGTTGACAAAACTATTGCACAAAGTCACTGACCTTTCTGCGCAACAAACTGGTGAAAAAATAGTAACTGCTGTCGCTGGTTTTGTCGGCGATGCCCCCAGAACCGATGATTTGTCTCTGGCAGTTTTGCGGCGTATTTAACCAACCTTATGAAGGTTTGAAACCTTCGCAAGGTTTTGAAAACATATGCCCATTCTCCAAACCGAACGCTTAACCCTCTGCCATCTTACCGTAAATGATGCTCCTTTTATTTTTGAGCTTTTAAATGATCCGGACTTCCTAAACTTCATTGGCGATAGAGGTATCAGAACTCCGAACGATGCAAAGAATTACATCCAAACCGGCCCAATTAATAGTTATGAGCAGCATGGTTTTGGATTATATCTGGTCAGGTTAAAAGAGGGAAAAACTCCAACCGGTCTATGTGGACTCCTGAAAAGAGAAACTTTGGATGATGTTGATATCGGCTATGCTTTTTTGCCAGAATTTCGGGGTAAAGGATACGCATTCGAATCAGCGGCGGCGATATTAAAATATGGCCGAACAGTTCTCCACTTAGATCGCATTGTTGCAATTACTTCGCCGGACAATCTTGCTTCTATCAAGGTTCTTGAAAAATTGGGACTGCAGTTTGAAAAAAGCATGGACTCTACGACTTCCTTATTTAGTTCAACCTCAGTACGAAAAAAAAATTAGTCATTCCCGGGAATCGGACGGAAGTTTTTGTGTTGGACTGCCAGCGGAATAGTCAACAGGAGAAAAAGTGCGGCGTATAAAAAACTCAGCGCAGTAAAAGCCGTATCGTAGCCTGAGTTATCGATCAAGCTTCCTACTACTGGTCCCAGCAAAACAAAGGACAGGCGCACGCCAAGGCTGGCAATAGAATTTGCCGTAGCACGCATCTCGCCGCCAACGCGTGCGTTTAATGCATCCCGCAGGATAACCTGATTCAATCCCCGGCTAACTTTTAACAAGAGTCCGAAAAGAATGCCAACTGCGGAAGCAAAATAAGCCATACCCGCGTACGCGAGAATGGGCAGAAATCCCATCAAAATCAAAATTTGTACGGAACCGGTTTTTTCCTCCACCTTGTGTGCGACTTTTGCAACCAACGCCACAGTGAGGTTATACGAGGCCCACAAGTACCCGAAATATTTTAGAGGCACCGAAATATCCTTCCAGTAGCCCTGGAATGCCCATACGACAATATAAGATGCCAGCCCCAGGCTGATGTAATTAAAAATAATCAAACGCAATAACTTGGAGTCCCGGAAAAGCACTTGAAAAATAATTCGAAAGTTGTGGAGGTGTTTATGGGAATCGAGTTTTTTTCGAGCAGGCTCATACAGTGTGAGTGCCACCAAAAAAGGAATCCATGCGGTGAAAGCATTGACCGCCGCCGGCAACGCCAAAGACACCGCAGCCAATGAGCCACCGATCAACGCCGCGACAGTTTCCCCTGCCTGCCCATAAAATGTACGGTTCCCCAACATTGCCCGCTCTTTCTGTTTTTTATCTTTCAGCTCCGACATGGAGTCATAGATCAAAGCGACATCCGTGCCGGAAAAAAGACTGATGGCCATCGCATTAAAAAACTCGAAGATTAAGAATGTAGAAAAGCTATTTCCAAACGCCAATACAGTAAATGCACTTCCGGTAAACAGGCCGGAAATTACCAGCGTATATTTTCGTCCGAGTAGGTCAGAGGCATAACCGGAAGGTACCTCCAGAATAACCACCGATGCGGCAAAAAATGTAACCAGGAAATATACCTGCTGCATGCTCAGTCCGTGCGACTGAAAAAACGGCACGATAACCGGCATCAGCACGAGAAACATCTGCGCGCCATTTAAAACATAGATTTTTTTGATATTACTATGCAGCTTTTTTTCAATACCGTTCAGAGTACTTTCCTCTCACATTTAAAAATCAGGCTTGAAAGGATTAAAGCTATCATTTTTTTCCTTAAAATAAAGGAAAGAGTTGGCACAAAAAAATAAAGGCTGCCTGGCTCTAATCAGACAGCCTTCTTGAGGGAGACTGTGTGGCTAAAAATTATACTCTAAAGTTTAATTATTCTCCTTTAGGAGAAAGTCGGGTATTTAAAAGCAAGGCCCGCTCAAACCGCCAATCCAGTCGTTCCAACCTGCCAATTGCGTGTCGTCAAGTATTGCAGCTATGGCATCCAACAGAGTTTGCTTGCAGGCGCACATATCGGCTATTGGAGCCGCGCTATCGGGGTTGGCAAGTATCGCTTCATGTGTGGTGTCTCGCAATGCTTGTAACTTAACTTTTGCTTCCTCACGTGTCAGTAAATCCGACTGTACCGAATCTTTAATAGCCCTTCTCAAAACATTTGCCGCCTCCAGAACGGACTCGTTTGCAGCACGGAAAGCCTCCAAAGGCTCCTGCATACAACTGCGGTGGGCATCCATCAAATCACGAACCAGTGTTCTTTGCGTCTCTTCCAAAGACAGGGAGCGCAGTATTGAACCTAAATGATTGCCGGTGCTATCACGCAGCATACGCGGTCCGCCCATTTGGGGGCCGCCACGGCCAAAACGGCCACCACGACGAAAGTGATGTCCGCGAAACAGATCATCGTGAAACCGCATAGAATCTTGCAATGTGGGGTCTTGCAAAGCATCCATCGCATCTTCCACACTTATTACGGCCAGCTCACCGGAATTGTAGTTGAGCGCTAAAGATTGTCCTAACGAATTATCACTATCGGCGGGGTTGTTGTTACAGGCAACCAGCGCCATAAAACAAAAGTTTAGTGCGAAAAATGAAAACGCCCGGAAAGTGAATCTGTTCATTTTGTTCTCCTCTTTTTGTTGTTAGTAATGGTTAAATGCAAGATGAAAGTGCACCGCTTAATTTAAGATTTTTTTTTGATGTTTGGTTAATAAGAAAGCCGTTTTGGCAAAGCGTTACTGTTTGTTCCTTATGTTCTTTGAATACGGTTAAAGTTTCGGTTTTAAG
>JAJDAE010000314.1 GCA_029262035.1 Candidatus Zhuqueibacterota bacterium | reverse complement strand
CCGGCTTGCAGCAGCCAGGCAATAACCACAGTGCTCAGCGCGACCAGCGAGCCGACAGAGAGATCAATTCCACCCGCAATGATGACGATGGTCATTCCCAGTGCGGCAATGCCCACAATCGTTGTCTGCCGGGCGATGGTTTCCAGATTCCGCGTTGAAGTGAAACTATCCGGGCCAATCAGGGCAAACAGCAGGTACACGCCGAGCAGGCCGATGAGTGGGGCAAATTTATTAATTGTCTCAGACGAAAGAAATTTTGTCATGCCAAATACCATTTTTTAAAAAAAATAGGGTAGGTTTTCAACCACCTGTGGCTGCAAGCATCAAGCTGTGTTCATCCCAGGCCGATGCAGGTTTTGCTTCTCCGAGCACCCCCCGGCACATAACGGCGATGCGGTCGCAGATTCCCAACAGTTCAGGGAGGTAGCTGCTGACCATGAGCACCGCCTTTGGGTGCAGTTTAGATTCTGCCGGCGGAGAAACCACATTGTTAATCAGGGTGTAGATTTGTGATTTGCTTGCCAAGTCGATACCGCGCGTTGGCTCATCCAGCAGCAAAAGATCGACATCCTGGTGGAGCAGACGAGTGAGCGCTATTTTTTGTTGATTTCCACCAGACAAGTCACTGACTTTTTGCTTAGGACTCCGGCAGCGAATGTCTAATTCATTCACCCACTTTTGCGCTGCAGCGAGCTGACGCGCTGGAATAATTATGCCCACCGGACCCAGGTTGTCCTGTTTAGCCATGGTCATGTTTTCAGCAATATTCAAGTTGAGGGCCAATCCTTCCTGAGCTCGATCTTCGCTGAGAAGACCAGAGCCTGCCTCAAGGCTTTGTGCCGGGGAAAACGGCCCGACATATGTCCCGAGTGTAATGCTGCCATCTTTGATTTTATCGAGTCCAAAAATGGCACGCAGTAATTCTGTCCGGCCAGCGCCAACGAGCCCGGCAATACCTACTACTTTACCTCGGTGTACGGTCAAACTAGCCGACCGAGGCCGGGTGAATCCGGATAAATTCGTTAGTTCCAAAATAATGTTTCCGGAGCTGCGTTGGTGGTCAGGGTAGAGTTCCCGCAGTTCGCGGCCAATCATCAAATGCACAATTTCATGGATTTTGACCTCTTCCGTCGTTCCCTCTCCAACAACTTTGCCGTCGCGAAGTACTGTGAAACGGTCTGAAATCTTTTTGACCTCTTCAAGAAAGTGGGATATATAAATGATAGCAAGGCCTTGCATTCTAAGATTCCGGATTAACTGAAACAGGCCGACAATGTCTTCTTGAGACAAAGAACTGGTTGGCTCGTCGAGTATTAGAACTTTACAGCCTAGCGCTATGGCACGTGCGATTTCTACAATTTGTTGGTGGGCAACATTCAGGCCGCTAACTTTTTGCCCAGGATTTATTTCTAAATGGCCGAGCTTTTTGAGCGCTTCTGTTGCCCTTGCCCTTACCGTTTTTCTCTTTACCATCCCGTTGCGTACGGGTTCCATGCCCAGGGCGATGTTCTCTTCCACCGTCAGGTGCGGCGCCAGAGAAAGTTCCTGGTAAATCATGGCAATGCCTGTTTCACGGGAATCGTGCGGGTTCCGAGGGGCAAATGGCTGACCGTCCAGCTCGAGCATGCCGGTATCCGGTTGTAAAGCGCCGGAGATGATTTTCATCAGGGTGCTTTTGCCGGCGCCGTTTTCTCCCACCAGCGCCAGGACTTCTCCAGCCGCGACAGAAATGGCGACATCCGTTAGCGCTTGAGTCGCGCCAAAATGTTTTGAAACGCCTTTTATTCTGAGTCGGGTGGTCTTTTTTATTTGAGATTTATTCATTCAACCATTGCGCCAGATTCGGGAGTAGCAGTTCGCGCATTTTCGGCTGGTTCATATTTATAGGGGTAATCATTGTCACACCTGTATCAATGCGCTTTTCAACGGGGTGGTTTTTCAAGTGCTTTACCATTGTTTTTACGCCAGCGTATCCCATTAAAAACGGGTTTTGTAGTACCAGGCCATCTAGCTCACCTGTTTCCAGCGCTTCCACAAGTTTGGCGGAGCTATCAAAACCAATGAATGCCACATTGCCCGCAAGCCCGGCATCCTGCAGTGAGCGCAGCACACCAAAGGTAGTCGATTCATTCGGTGTAAAGATACCATCAATTGCTAAACTGCCATCTTCTGTTCTGAAACGAGCGAGCAGGTTCTCGCTGGTGCGGTATGCGGATTCTGTAGTTGTGCCGCCATACTGGTTGGAACTGACAACCTCGATATCTTGATATTTAGCAATCGCCTCAAGGAAACCTTCTTCACGATTGGTTGTACTGGCAGAGCCTTCCTGCAGACGCAGCATCACTACTTTGCCCGTGCCCTTCAGGAGTTCGGCGAGTTTGTTGCCGGCCATCTGTCCACCCAGGTAGTTGTCGGTAGCGACAAAGCTGATATGATCATCGCTGTTCAGATCGGAATCGATAATTACAACCGGAATACCATCACGTGTAGCGTTTCTCACCGGCCCACGCAGGGCGGCATTATCCAGCGGAGCGAGTACAATACCTGAAACACCTCGGGTTACAAAATTTTCAACGATGGCTATTTGGTCCTCCCGGTCGTCTTCTTTGAGGGGGCCTTTCCAGATAATTTCTACATCTGCCTCCTTGGCCGCCTTAACAGCGCCAGCGTGGATTGATTTCCAAAATTCGTGTGTCGTCCCTTTGGGAATAACTGCAATAGTCAAACGGTTTGAAGCATCTTTTTCAACGCCTCCGCACGAGAATAGAATGCTAAATAACATGATCAGCCACAGGCTGCCTTTGCAGTTTCTCATTTGTCGTCCCCTTATTTTTAATTTGGAAAATAGTTAAAACTAAATGTAAAACTTCACTCACGGGCGAAGAATGGAGAAAATGGTTTGTTTTATTATTAGAACCCCTCTGAATTCCCCCTTATCGAGACTGTCGAAAAAGAAAAACACATGTCATTGCGAGCGTTTTCCAGCGAAGTAATCTCGCCGATTTGAGCTCAGGACATGGGATTGCTTCGGCAAAAAAAACCTCGCAATGACAGTGGCCGGACTTTTTCAACAGTCTCATCAAGGGGAAAAATTAAGGAAAGCAAGTCACTTTCTTCTTCTTTTTATACCAAAAACTGAGGTTTTGCAACTAAATCGGTTTAGTGCTTGCTAATCTATGTTTTTTTTGCTATAGTTGCAAGTTCTTCTTCAACTTAAGGTATACCAGAAATTAACCAGGAGTATTTGCAGTGCTACTCGATATACGGAACGATTACAACGAAATATGCAAAGAAGGCGCCCGATTGAGAGCAAGTTTCATTCGGAAAAAACCGGACTGTGTAGTGGGATTTTGCAACAGGTAGCACGCCGCTTGGTTTGTATAAAGAACTCATCCGACTACATCAAGAGGAGGGTTTGGATTTTTCTAAAACCACTACTTTTAATTTAGGCGAATACGTTGGATTGCCGCCGACCCCATGATCAAAATTACCATTATTTTGTGTGGGAAAACTTGTTTAAGCACGTGAATGTGGACGCTCGTCATGTGCGCATCCCGATGGGCATGGCGGAAGACATTGAAGCTTTCTGTGTGGGGTATGAGAAAAAATAGAGCAATGTGGCGGTATCGATTTACAGATTCTCGGTATCGGGGCTAATGGGCATATCGCCTTCAACGAGCCGCATTCATCATCACTTAGTGGAGAAATTATTTAATGACCGATCAACTATCTGTATTTGAAGGCACAAATCTTCCCAAAATTGGTATTCGTCCCGCCATCGATGGCAGACTTGGCGGCGTGCGCGAATCCCTTGAGAACCAAACCATGAAGATGGCACAAATGGCGGCGGAGTTTCTGTCTGAGAATCTGCGCTACCCTAACGGCCGGAACGTCGAATGTGTTATCGCGGATACGTGCATTGGCGGGGTAGCTGAAGCTGCGAAAGCTGCGGAGAAGTTTAAACGAGAAAATGTCGGCGTTTCGCTGACTGTGACGCCTTGTTGGTGCTATGGTGCGGAAACCATGGATATGGATCCGCATTTGCCGAAAGCCATTTGGGGCTTCAATGGCACAGAAAGGCCTGGTGCAGTTTATCTTGCCGCTACTTTGGCCGCGCACAATCAAAAAGGGCTGCCGGCTTTCAGTATTTATGGCAGGGATGTGCAGGACAACGGCGACACATCCATTCCTGCTGACGTGCAGGAAAAACTGTTGCGTTTTGCCCGGGCCGGTCTGGCTACTGCCTTGATGCACGGGAAATCCTACCTGGCCATGGGCGGTGTCTCCATGGGAATCGTCGGCTCTATCGTCGATCAGGATCTCTTTGAAAGCTACCTGGGCATGCGGGTGGAAACCATCGATATGTCAGAATTTACCCGCCGCATCGACCGTAAACTTTATGATAAAGATGAATTTCAACGTGCGCTGGGTTGGGTGAAAGAAAATTGCACCGAAGGCAATGATACCAACCAGCCGGAAAAACAGCGCTCACGCACGCAGAAAGATGGGGATTGGGAGTTTTCAGTTAAAATGACCCTGATTGCGCGTGATTTAATGGTTGGCAATTCCAGGCTTGCCGAAATGGGTTATGGCGAAGAAGCGCTTGGCCGCAACGCACTCGCCGCTGGATTTCAGGGGCAACGGCAGTGGACCGACCATTACCCAAATGGCGATTTTATGGAAGCTATTTTGAATACCTCCTTTGACTGGAATGGCATTCGAGCGCCTTA
>JAJDAE010000313.1 GCA_029262035.1 Candidatus Zhuqueibacterota bacterium | reverse complement strand
GAATTTTGAGGTTCAGCTTTTGGTCTTCGGCGATTGTGTGCTTGGTGATTAATGGTTTTTTTTGCACTTTTGCATTGTTGTCGTTCAGCAAATTAACCAGGCAATCGTGGAGCTGTGACTGCTTCAGCGGTTTTGTCAGGTATGCTTCAAAGCCAACTTTTGACATTCTTTTAGCGTCTCCCCGTTGGCCGATTGAAGTAAACATGATGAGCTTTATATCCTTGATTTCCGGTTCATTTTTGATGATTTCGCCGAGGCTCTCACCATCCATTCCAGGTATTTGCATATCTAGTATGGCAATTTCAAAGCCCGGCTTGTCTCTTGTTTGCTGTCTTAAAATTTCCAATGCCAGAGTAGCGTCTTCAGCCTCTTCTACAACACACTGCCAGGATTGCAGTTGCAGCCGCAGGATATCACGGTTGGTTTTGCTATCATCGACCACCAAAATTCGTTTGCCGGTGAGGTCGATATTTACGGGCTGTTTCTTTCGGTTCTCCTCCGGCTGTTTTTTCAGCAGCACGGTAAACCAGAAGGTCGAACCTTTTCCTTCTTCAGACTCGATGCCAATTTCTCCACCCATTAGTTCGACGAGTTGCTTGGAAATGGTTAATCCCAGTCCGGTGCCGCCGAATTTTCTGGTCATTGATGTATCGGCCTGTGAAAAAGATTGAAAGAGTTTTTGCTGCGCTTTTTTAGAGATACCAATGCCGGTATCTGTGACACTGAAGCGGATACAAAGTTCAGTTTCAGTTTCGCGTTCCAGATCACCCCGGACGGCAACTTCTCCTTTTGGGGTAAATTTGACTGCGTTGTTGGCCAGATTGATCAGGATTTGCTTGAGTCTCCCCGGGTCGCAATTGACGTAACCATCGATTTCCGGATGGAGAAAACATGAGAAGGCCAGACCCTTGTCCTCTGCTTTGAAAGCGAAGAGGTCACTGACTTCATCCATGGTGGTGCACAGGTTAAAATCGATGAATTCAATGTCGAGTTTACCCGCTTCTATCCTGGAGAAGTCCAGAATATCGTTGATGATTGTCAGCAAAGACTCCGCTGATGAGTAAACAATTTCAGCACAACCGCGCTGTTCTTTTGAGAGTCCGGTGTCGAGCAACATCTCGGTCATGCCGAGAACGCCGTTCATGGGAGTCCGGATTTCATGACTCATATTGGCGAGGAAATTACTTTTGGCAAGAGAGGCTGCTTTGGCCTGTTCGTTAGCTGTAATTAGGGCATCATTGGTTTCTGCGAGAGTCGCTACCTGCCGGCTAACCAGGTTTGCAATTTTGCGGGCAAGCAGCAGAAAAGCCAGGGTTGTCACAAAGATGATTGCGATGACAGTTACTGTTACACGATAGACAGTTGCTTCAATAGCCTGTTCCTTTTCAGATTTTTGCTGCTCAAAAACACCGGCAATTTCCTTTTCAAGTTGATGTATTTCCCGGATAGATGAGTTAAGTTTTTCCTTCAGTAATATTTGTTTTGCCCGCAATTGTAGTTTTCTTGACTTTGCAATATAAAGTCCGCCATCGCCGGGATGAATAGTTTGGTGTTCGCTATCGTTAAAAAAGCTAATTCCAAAAATTGATTTTTCGAGTTCCTTCAGAAGTTTCCCATCGATTGTGAAATTCTCATCAGAATGACCACTAATACTTGCTATCTCCTGATGGATTCGCATAATAGCAGGGGAGAATTGATTATCTTTCAAGTCAATAAGTTTATCATCTTGCTCAACTGTGATTACTCGTTCAATAAGAACTTCAAGATCATTGAGATCCATTTGGATACTCCAGAGATATGTTCTTGGATCGTTTTTTTCAATAATTTTTTTTGCTTGCGACAGTGTTTGGTTCTCAGCGTTATTTTGGAAACGACGCACCATTAAGATTCTGTTTAACCGCGCTCTACCGTAAATCTTGCTCACTGCTTCGCTAAACTTATTTAGAGCAGCATCCACTTTTATTCTGGAAACGCTCAGGTTCGAGTCTGCGACAGAAAAATCATGACGCCATTCAATGCACTGTTCGTACGAGTTGCCGAGACTTGTTAAATCATTTTCCAAAAGTTCGAGCTGTTTTTCCAAACGATTTTGTAAAGGTAAATTCTGCATAGTCTGGTGCAGCCGTTGTAAGTTAACCAACCATTCCGGTTGTTCCTTTTTGCTAATCGATTGGGATATTTCACTTGATTCACTGATTTGAGCCTGACTAAGTAGTAAGTTGAAATCAGCGTTTGCGCTTTGCATGTACTTTTCACTTTGATTGATGATGTTGGCGTACTGTCGATACAAGTCATCAGCGGCTGCATGTTCCTTATTAACATAGCTGAAAGTCAGCCAGAAAATTGAAATGGATAGAATACCGGCAAGTATCCCTACAGCCGTCAGCGCCAATACATAGTGGACAGAACGTTTTTGCGCTTGCTGTGTCGGTTTAGTGTTCATGATTATTATCCCTATTTTTTAAAATCTCGCAAATCTAGTCCAATCGAATGAAATGCAAGCTCTGATGCGTTCCTAATTTTGTTTCATATCAGTCCAGGCAAAAGGGACTGCCTTCCCATTTCGAATTATGCTGGGCCAAACGGCATGACTTGCCTGGTGACTTGTGGGTCCCAACTCCAAGATTTCTCCTAATCCGATATCAAATTCACCCAGACTTTCCAGTGCAGTGATAATCTTTTCCCGCGTTATTTTACTTTGCATATTCAAACCAAGGTCGCGTGCTGGCCCGCTTAACGCCGTTGACATTCCCAGTAAAATTGATTTACGATTGGGTTCCATTCGATAAATAACCGAAATGGTTAGCAGCAAAGTAAAACTTGCAACGAATACGCCGTTTCTTACCATGGCGCAAAACGAAGGTCGCCTCGTTTTTCTCAAATAATTAGTTTTCATTAAATGTCTTCCTTTTCGTTTTATTTGCTAATGAAACCAATCATGTTTGTAGTCAGAGTTTGCTCTGCTAGCATTGTGCGTTTTTCAGAGCAAGCTCTGACTAGGAGCAGCAGGGTTATATTATTCATGTTCCACAATTATATCGATTTCCGAATTCTCGCTCACGATGGTCACTCGCTGTTTTCTGTTCATCCGTTCTTTTCTCGAAATATCAATCCACTTTTCCAAGATTTCTTGTAATTTTTTTGTATTCACCGGCTTTGAAATATAATCATCCATACCGGCTTCGATACATTTCTCCCGGTCACCTTTCATGGCATTGGCCGTGACGGCTATAATGGGAATATGTTTGTCTTTCGATTCCAATTTGCGTATCTCACGGGTCGCTTCAAAACCGTCCATTTCCGGCATCTGGCAGTCCATGAGCACGGCATCGTAAGCCTTTGCTGTAACAGCCTTAAACGCTTCTTTGCCATTTACCGCCACATCAACCTCATAACCGAGCTTTTGCAGCATTTTGCTCGCCACTTTCTGATTGATGATATTATCTTCAGCTAACAGAACTTTGGCGCTTGGCATTTGGTCTTCAGCTATAGGGTGCGGGGTCAGTTTCTTGACGCTATTGTGGGTGTCTTTGATCTGCCTTTGACGATTCTCTCGGGATTGTTTCTTCAACAACACGGTAAACCAGAAAGTTGAGCCTTTTCCTTCTTCAGACTGGATACCAATTTCTCCGTTCATCAGCTCCACAAGCTGTTTGGAAATAGTCAGTCCCAGACCGGTACCACCAAACTTTCGGGTGGTTGATGCATCTGCTTGCGAAAATGATTGAAACAGCCTTTGCTGCTCTTTTTGCGGGATGCCAATACCGGTGTCTGTAACGCTGAAGCGGATACAGATTTCAGTTTCAGATTGGTGATCCAATTCACCAAGGATTGAAATTTCTCCCCTTTTAGTAAATTTGACGGCATTATTGGTCAGATTAACCAATATTTGTTTGAGCCGACCGGGATCGCCATTGAGGAATGTATCAACTTGCGGATTAATCAAACATGAAAATGCCAAGCCCTTGTCCTCAGCTTTGAAGGATAGCAAGTCGCTGACTTCACTCATGGTGGTGCGCAAATCAAAGTCGGTAAATTCGAATTCGAGTTTACCGACTTCTATTTTAGAGAAGTCAAGAATATCGTTGATGATTGTCAGAAGAGACTCTCCTGAGCCTCGTACAGTTTCAGCATACTCCCGTTGTTCTTTGGTGAGTTCGGTATCAAGCAACATGTCAATCATGCCAATAACGCCATTCATGGGCGTGCGGATTTCGTGGCTCATGTTGGCGAGAAATTCACTTTTCGCCCTATTTGCAGCTTCAGCATTATTTTTAGAATTATCCAGGTCAAGCATTACTTGTTTGCGTTGTTTTATCGCAGACAGTAATTTAAAAACAAGATATGTAAAGGATGAAATGACGCCTAAATAAAAAAGCATTGCCCAGATTGACATATACCAGGCTGTTTTAACCCTGAAAGAAAATTCGGTAAGATCACTCCACTTACTGGCAGACCGTTGGGCTTGAATTTGTAAAGTATAATCCCCTTTAGGAATGTTGGCATAAATAATTGAAGTATCGTGTGTGGGTTCGGACCAGTTTGATTTTGAACCTTTTAACCGATGCCGGTACTGAATGTTTTGATTTGGGTAAGTGAGTGCAATCACCTTTGTCCGAAGAAGTGCGCCATAACTGAAGTCCTTTTCATAATCCTTGTTTGGATCTACTTTATTATTATCAATTGAAAACTCCAAAAAGGTCGGACTTGCTGTTTTATAGTCTTGCTGTTCATCGTCAAAACCATAAACAAGACCACTGTAAGTACCGACCCAGGGCCGGTTCAGATCATCAATGATAATAGATCGATATGCAACGGTTGAACTGAGCAGCCCATCATTTTTCCGGTATTGGATAACCTGATTATCGTTAAATTGAAATAAACCGCGCTCAGAGCCGATCCATAATCCTCCGGTTTGGTTTAAAGATAATGCCCTTACCGGTGAAGCAGAATAG
>JAJDAE010000312.1 GCA_029262035.1 Candidatus Zhuqueibacterota bacterium | reverse complement strand
GAAACCAAGTCTGATTTTTTTGAAATGAGCGCTGTTACCGCCGGTGTGGCCGACATCCGCAAAGTCATCGAAAAGGCCAAAGCCAACCGGTTGATGAGTAAACGCACGCTCTTCTTTATCGATGAAATTCACCGTTTCAATAAAGGCCAGCAAGACGCTCTGCTGCACAGCGTGGAAGACGGCACGGTTCTGCTAATTGGTGCGACCACTGAAAATCCTTCTTTTGAAGTCAATGCACCGCTGTTATCTCGGTGTCGGGTGTACCGTTTGCATGGCCTGGGTTTCGATGAAATTTCCAAGGTCATCCATTGCGCGGTGGAAAAAGATGAAGTCCTCGCCGAAGAAGAAATTGAATTTAAAGATAGCGCCTTGAATCTGCTGGTGAATCTTTCCGGCGGTGATGCACGCAACGCACTGACTTCTCTGGAGCTGGTCATTCGAGTGGCCAACAAATCCACTGAAAACAAAATTGTTATCGATGAAGAAACCATCCGCGAAGCGTTACAAAGCAAAACACCGATTTATGATAAAAAAGGCGAGTATCATTATGATGTTATTTCTGCCTTCATAAAAAGTGTGCGCGGCTCGGATCCCGATGCTGCATTGCACTGGCTGGCACGCATGATTGAAGCCGGTGAAGATCCAAAGTTCATCGCCCGCAGATTGATAATTCTGGCTTCGGAAGATATTGGCAATGCTGATCCTCAGGGATTGGTGGTTGCAACTTCTGCGTTTACGGCCATCACTTATATCGGCATGCCGGAAGGCAGGATTATTCTAGCGCAGGCCACGACTTACCTGGCTTCAGCGCCGAAAAGTAACGCGGCTTACAAAGGTATTGGCGCAGCGCAAAAAGACATTCGCGAACAGCCGTTGCAGGAGGTGCCTTTGCCCATGCGCAATGCGCCAACCAAGCTCATGCAGCAAGAAGGATATGGCGCGGGCTACCTTTATCCACACGATTATGACGAAAATTTTGTGCAGCAAGATTACCTGCCGGAGAGTCTCCGTGACCGAATTTATTATCATCCCACAAAAAACGGTTTTGAAAATAGATTTAAGGAACGGCTGGAGCGATTGTGGGAAAAGCGGGAGTCAAAATCCTCTGAGAAATAATGACTGCTCACAGATGTAAGGAACTTAATTTGTCGAACTGTGTGTATATAAACTATATAATTGAGTTAAGAACGACTTCACTATTTGTATTTTATGAAATGGCTTCCCTTTAGTTTACTTTTAACGCTTATATTCTTCCTCCTGCCGGTTAAACTTTTCCCGCAAGAAGCTGTGATAGATAGTTCGGCGATTAAGACGCACGCGATCAGTGATAGCTTGCAAGCCGATTCACTTCGTGCATTTCTTCCAGCCCCGCAAAGCCCAAAAACTACGTTGCAAAAGGAAGATATTGGCATTGAGGTGCCGGTGGAATATTCTGCCCGCATGATTGACAGTCATAAAAGTGACGGCAATATTTTTCTGACCGGCGACGCCAAAGTAAAATATAAAGATGTGACTATTGAAGCCGGGAAAATCACAATCAAATGGAATGACAATTTGTTGGTTGCCGAAGGTATCCCTGATACCAGTAACCACACTGAAAAAAAGGCCGATTCGTTGAAAACGCACTACAAGGATTTTCCGAAATTTTCTGATGGCAAGGAAGTCATGGTTGGGGAAAGCATGGAGTATAATTTTAAGTCGGAAAAAGGACGGATTGTGCGTGGACGCACGCAATTTCAAAAGGGATATTATTCCGGAGATGCAGTGAAGCGCATTGACCCCGAAGTCTTTTTTGTGAAAAACGGCGTTTATTCAACTTGTGAAAACGATGCTCCGCATTTTCATTTTCGCGGTAAAAAGATGAAGGTGATCTTAAATGACAAAGTCATCGCCAAGCCGATCACTTTTTATCTCGGAAAAATCCCATTGGCGATTTTTCCGTTTGCGATGTTTTCCACGGAAGAGACCGGGCGGCAGTCCGGCGTCATTTTACCACAGTACGGATCCAGCCCCACCGAAGGCCGGTACCTGCGCAACATGGGTTACTACTGGGCCACCAATGATAATATTGATATGCGTTTGACGATGGATTTTTTTGAACGTACCGGTGTGCTCTTTCGTGGCAATATGAATTATGCCCAGCGCTATAAATTTACCGGCTCTATCAACGGCTCCATCACACGTAAAGATTTCGAGACCTTCAGCGAACGGCGCTGGAACTTGAATATTAACCACAGTCAGACAATTGATGAGACCTCCAACCTTGCCGTGACCGGTAGTTTTCAAAGTAACAACAGTTTTTACAAAGAATACAGCAGCAACATCAACGAGCGGTTAAATCGGCAAATTCGATCCAACGCTACATATTCTAAACGTTGGGGAGAAGGTAAAAACAGCGTGACGGTCAATCTTTCACAAACCAAAGACATCGAAAGCGGTAACGAAAACCTGACTTTGCCGCAAATCCGGTTTACGCGCAGCCGCAGCGCTATTTTCCCATTCAAAAAAGATAAAACCGGTCGCTCGAAAAAAGAACAGCGGTGGTATAATTATTTGCAATACGATTACAAAAGTTTGCTGACCAACAAAATCGATCGCGACACAATTTCCACCAGCCCGGATAATATTGACCGACGTATTGAGCATGACGCATCATTCAGTTTTACTAATCCTAATAAGCTGTTCGGCATGTTGAGTTTAAATCAAAGTTTTCGTTATGATGAAGACTGGTTCGACAGGCGTCAGGAAAATTTTGCTCTGGTAGATTCAACTAACGGGTTTGAATCTGAGGAGAAAGAGAGTTTTTTTGCCCGAAGAACTTTTAGCTATACGGCTTCAGCAAGCTCCAATTTGTATGGTACAGTTTTTCCCAATGTTTTTTCAATAACTGCCCTTCGCCATAAAATGACGCCCTCGGTTTCTTTTTCTTACCGACCTGACTTTTCCGATGAGCGCTGGGGTTATTATGAAACTCGCGTCGATACAAATGGTCGGGAGCAAAAGTTTGATCGGTACGGTGGCACACCAAGAGGCAAGCAGATGAGCATGGGAATTGGTTTGACCAATCTTTTTCAAATGAAACTTGGCAAAGATGAAAAAGAAAAAAAGGTGGACCTGTTTAATGTGGATTTGCGTACAAATTACAACTTTGCTGCTGATAGCTTGAAGCTCGGAAATCTGTCGACAGGTTTTCGGGCTAACCCGCGCCGAAATTTTAATGTTACAGCCAGACTCACGCACAGTTTTTACGATTTTAATACCGATATAAAGCGGACGCTGGATAATTTTATTTCTCCACGATTAACTAATTTCCGGGTGGATGCGCGGTGGAGTTTGAGCGGCAAGAAAAAAACGCCTGACAAAGACAAAACCAATGGTGGGGAAGAACCTGTGCAGGTAAATCAAATTAGCGCAATTGGCCCGGGGGCAAGCGGCAATTATCAAGATCGATTCGCCCCGGAAAAGGCGTTTTCGGCTTTGGATATTGCCTGGAAAGCGAACCTGTCTTTTTCTTATAACATAAATAAAAGTAACCCGAGTAATCTGTTTAAGTCCGCCTATATTGATTTGAGTAACGTGGAAATGCAGCTCACCCAACACTGGCGCCTGGGTTATAAGCTGCGCTACGACTTGGAGAAAACCGAGATTCTGGATCAACGTATTTCATTTTATCGTGATTTACATTGCTGGGAAGCACGCTTCGATTGGAGTCCGTCCGGGATTAGTCAGGGCTTTTATTTCATTGTGAATATTAAAGCCTCGCACTTAAGGCAAGTAAAAGTCGAACGACGCGGCGGCACAACCTCCGTATTTAACCCATTTTAACCAGGATGAAAATGTTCCCACTACATATTATTTTGATGTTATTGTCTACCTGTCAATTAATCGAACCGGATTGGGTGGAAATAAAGGCTAAAATCAGAAAAGCGTTTCCAAAAGTTCAGCAACTGAGCATTGATGCATTTCAAAAAAAACATCTGGATAAAGTGTTTATTGTAGATGTACGCGAACCCGAAGAGTACAAAGTAAGTCATTTAAAAGACGCTATAAATTTGATTGCAGCGAATGAAATTGTTTCTGAGTTTAAAAAGTCTGAAAAAAAGACATTGGTGCTTTATTGCTCCGTGGGGTATCGCAGCAGTAAATTGGCGCAAGAAATTCAATCTAAAGTAAAGTATCCGGTTTACAATTTGGAAGGTTCTATCTTTGAATGGGTAAACGCGGGGCTACCGGTTTACCAAGGGAAAAAGACTGTTGACAAGGTGCATCCTTACAATGCATTTTGGGGGAAATTACTTAAGAAAAAATTCAGAGAATAATATTTCATCATCGTTTTATTTAATTCCTAGCAAAAATTGTTTCAATGCGCAATCTCTTTTTTGAGAGGCTTTAGTTGTTATTTTTGTTCGACTTTTGCCTTAAAGTATTGACTTGATTTTATAGGATCAATAGATTATATTGCACAGTATTTACCGAAAATAGCGAGTTTAAATGTCGAGAATTATTGCGATTGCGAATCAAAAAGGTGGTGTAGGTAAAACCACAACCGCCGTAAATTTGGCAGCATGTCTGGCGGTTGCAGAACAGTCAACCTTGCTTATTGATATTGACCCACAGGCTAACTCAACCAGTGGTTTGGGCGTTGAATCAAAAAGTGTTGAAAATGGAATATATGAAGTTCTGATAGAAAACCTTGATATTCACCAAGCAATTTTAAAAACCCAATTAGACTTTTTAGAGCTGGTGCCTTCGAATGTGAGATTGGCAGGAGCTGAAGTGGAATTGGTTAACATGATGTCTCGCGAGAAAAAGTTGAGCGCAGCCCTTAGTAAATTAAGCCGGGATTTTGATTATATTTTTGTCGATTGTCCGCCATCTTTGGGACTCATTACAATTAATTCACTCACTGCGGCTGATTCTGTGCTAATTCCCATACAATGTGAATATTATGCGTTAGAGGGTTTGGGCCAATTGCTCAATACAATCCGTCTTGTACAAAAACATCTTAATCCCGATTTGGTTATAGAGGGTGTTTTGCTGACGATGTATGACGGCCGGTTAAATCTTTCCCGCCAGGTCGCCGAAGATGTCAAACGCTATTTTGACGATAAAGTTTTTAAAACAATTATTGATCGCAATGTTCGCTTAAGCGAGGCGCCAAGTTATGGCAAACCTATTATTCTGTACGATGCAATTTCAAAAGGCTCCGAGAGTTATATGAATCTGGCGGAGGAACTTATAAATAATGGCCGTTAAGCGACTCGGCAAAGGTCTTGATGCACTTATCCCGCAAATGTCCACACAGGACACAGAACAAGGTAAAACCCCCGAAAAAATTAGAGAAGTTGAAGTTGCCAGCGTAAAGCCAAATCCGTTTCAACCACGGGAAACATTCGATCCCATTGCGCTGAATGAGCTTAAACAATCTATCGCAGAAAATGGGATGATTCAACCCGTTACTGTTCGTATTGCAGGAGATGGGTATGAGCTAATTGCCGGTGAAAGAAGATTGCGTGCTGTCTCTGAGTTGGGGCATAGATACGTTCCGGCTTACGTTCTGGAAATTGAAAGCGATCAGCAGATGATCGAAATGGCGCTCATTGAAAATATTCAGCGTGAGAATCTAAATCCTATTGATGAAGCCAACGGCTATCAAACGCTACTGACGGAGTGCAACCTGACTCAAGAGGAGGTTGCCAAACGTGTTGGAAAAGATCGCTCTACCGTCACTAATTTTTTAAGACTTTTAAAACTGCCTGATAAAGTTCAGGAAAGCCTGACGAATGAAGAAATTAGCCAGGGTCATGCCAGAGCGTTATTGGCATTTGAAAATGCCAGTGAGCAGATAACTGCGTGGAAACAAATTCTTAAGAAGAACTTGTCGGTTCGCCAGGTTGAAAGCCTGACAAAAAAAGATAAGACAGTCCCTGCTAAAAGCCAGCCAAAAACAATGAAACAGCAATCTCCCTATATAAGACAAACAGAAGATAAATTTCGAAATATTTTGGGTACGCAAGTTAGGATTCTTGAAAGTAAAGAAGGGAATGATGGGAAAATTGAAATTGAATATTACTCGTCAGATGACCTTGATAGAATCATTGAATTGTTGGAGAATATCTGACCCGTTTAAGAGTTTGTTATATTTTAGAAAGAACTTGCATTTTTATTTTTTATATTTTATCTTTGTGCCTATTTTCCCGGCATGACGTCGGGTTTGTTGTTTTAAAATGATTTTAAATCAGTAATTTGAATGTCAAAAAACCGCTCCGATAAAATTTCTATACTTATTGTCCCGGAAGACAATGCCGAACCGTTTAGTTTCCGTCTTAAAAAGAGCGTTGTTAAGCTGCTTTATGTAATAGGCGCTATCTTATTAGTGCATATGGTTTTTGGAACGATATTTTATTGGAAGTATTCTAAGCTGTACAGTTTTAATGAACAGGTACTTACTGAAAATAGTCAGCTTCAGGAGGATAATAAAAGAGTTATCGCTTTAGCAGATCAGTTCTATGCGCTTGAAAGAGACTACCAAAAAGTAAGAAGTTTATTAGGCGTTGAGCAGCTTGAGTCCTCTCTTCCTGAAAATATTACAAATAACTCCAAACCATTCTTCGACAACATTGTCCCAGCTGTAAAAACCGATGAAAATGTTAGGGCAAATTTGTTTGCACAAAAAGATCAGTATCTGCTTACACCTAAAAAGAGTAAATTGCATGATTTGGCTGAGAATATGCCAACTCTGCTACCTGTGAAAGGTATTATGACACAAGACTTTCAGAATGAAGGTTGGTTCGGACCGCAAAGACATACAGGAATAGATATCGTTGCCGGGCGTGGTAAGGTAATTCGTGCTGCAGGAGCAGGAACGATTATTTTTGCAAACTGGACTTATGATTTAGGTAACCTTGTTATTATAAATCATGGCAGTGGTATTTTTTCATATTATGGGCATAATCAAAGGATTCTGAAGTCAGAAAAAGGTTATGTAAGAAAAGGCGAACCTATTGCTTTGTTGGGAACTTCCGGTAAAAGTTCGGGGCCGCATCTGCATTTTGAGATTTGGAAAGACGGCGAGCCGGTTGATCCAAAGGATTTTATATTAGCGTTTAACGAGAGTATTACAATAAATAAGTAAACCGGGTCTTATAACCAGGGAGAATCAATGTTGGGCAAAAAGAGTTTTGATGAATCAGTTTCAAGTGGTAATCTGAATACGATAATCGGCAAAGGTTCCGCCTTTGAAGGAACCATGAAGGTAACAAGCACACTAAGAGTTGACGGGAAAATTAAAGGTAATGTGACAACAAGCGATTCTATTGTAATTGGGAAAGATGGTTCTATTAATGGAGATGTTACCGTTCGCAATGCGATAATTGGCGGTAAGCTGCGCGGAAAATTGGTGGCCACCGGCAAAGTTGTTTTGGAATCTAATTCTATTTTTAATGGTGAGTTAAAAACCACCAAGCTTGTTATAGACGAAGGCGCTGTTTTTGAAGGCAATTGTTCTATGTCTGCTGGCGAAAATTTGGAAACTAAGCCTATGCAAAAAAGCGTTTCTGCTATCCTTGAAAAGAAAGAGGAAGACACAAAAAACGTAAATGTCTAATAAATTAATTTGACAGAGAAATCAAATCAGCCTGAGAGTCCCTTTAAAGGCGTTGGCGCCAATCTGGATTTGGGATTAAGGTTTGCTTTGTCTATTGTATTAACTGCCGGCGGTGGTTATTGGCTCGATACTAAATTTAAGACCCTGCCTTTGTTTCTGGTGATTGGGTTGCTTCTGGGAGCTACTTCTGGTTTTGTTACTATTTACAAGTCTGTATATTCAGAAAAGCGGAAAAATTCAGATACCGAGTGAAAAATAATTTTAAGTTACTGGCTCAGGTTTTTAGTATCTCATTAATTCTTTTATCAATAGCTCTTTTAGTTGTTGCATTGCTGGGTAAAACAAATTATATTCCCAGCGTTGTTTCTGGTTATGCGATAAGCTTAGGGAATATGATACTTGCCTTGTATTCATTAACATGGGCTTTTGATAAACCAAATAACACATTTTTATCTGTAGTTTTAGGTGGCATGGGGATAAGGTTTGTGTTCCTTTTTGCTGCCCTTTTTTTTGTATGGAAGTTTACACAAATTCCATTTACTGTTTTTGTAATATCATTGATTGGGTTCTACTTAACCTTACAAATATTTGAAATAAGAATTTTTCAAAAAAGATTAAACAATAGAAAGGCTGCAATATAACCTATGGTTTCAGCTTTATTTAATTTTGTTCAAGATCATGGTGGCGGCGAAGAAAGCCACGGTGAAGCGCTCGGCGCAGATTTTATAATGCACCACATTAACGACCATGTTTTGTGGGAGTGGCATCCATTCGGCTTCGACTTATCTATCACAAAACATGTTTTTATGATGTGGATTGCATCTGCCATCCTTATCCTATTATTTTCAACGATTTTTAGAAAACCCAAAATGATTCCTAGTGGCTTGGCAAACTTCTTCGAATTTATAATTGCGTATTTGCAAGACGAAGTCATGAAGCCATATCTTGGCAAAGACAGTAGAAAATACGCCCCGTATCTTCTAACTGCTTTTTTCTTTGTTCTGCTTTGTAATTTGCTTGGGTTGGTTCCGGGCAGCGCAACAGCGACTGGAGATATCAGTGTAACAACCGGTTTGGCGCTATTAACCTTTTTAATGGTGCAAGGCGCGGGTATTAAAAAGAATGGAGTTGTTGGGTATTTTAAAGGTCTGATTCCACCGGGATTACCGGTTTTTATATTACCGATAATGATTCCGGTCGAATTTGTTGGATTGTTTACAAAACATATTGCTTTGGCCATTCGTCTTTTTGCTAATATGGTTGCCGGCCATGTGGTTATTTTTGCTTTGTTGATGATTATTTTTACATTTAAAAGTTGGGCAGTGGGTGGCATTACATTAGCCGGACTTTTATTTGTAAGTTTATTGGAAATTTTAATCGCCTTAATTCAGGCATATATTTTTAGCATTCTGTCATCTGTTTTTATCAGTATGGCAGTTCATCAAGATCATTAGAAATATTTATTATTAATTTAAATCTTTATAGGAGATATTCATGGAACATTTAGGTCTTGCTTATTTGGCAGCAGGTATTGGCGCCGGTATTGCAGTTATTGGCGGTGCATTTGGTGTAAGTAAGTGTGCGAATGCTGCGATGGACGGAATCGCCAGACAACCAGAAGCAGCCGGTGACATTCGCGGTGCAATGATTATTACCGCAGCAATGATCGAAGGCGTTGCGCTTTTGGGCTTGGTTATTTGTTTTTTACTCGCAGTAAAAGCTTAAGCTAAATCAGGCAAAAATATGGAATTACTTTTACCTAATCTTGGCACACTTTTTTGGACGGCCTTAACTTTTGTTTTACTTCTTCTAATTCTTAAGAAGACGGCTTGGAAACCGATCCTCGATATGCTTGAGGAACGGGAGCAAAAAATCAAAGAGTCCCTGGAAAAGGCAGATGCAGCTCAGAAAGAAACAGAAGAGGCATTGGCCAAAAACCAAGAGACCATGGAACAGGCTAAGAAAGAAGTTCAAGAACTTTTGAGCAAAAGCCGTAGACTGGCAGAGGCTACAAAAGAGGAGATCGTTCAAAAAGCAGAAGAAGAAGCTTCAAAAATTGTCTCTAAAGCCAAGAAAGATATCGCTTTGGAAAGAGAAAAGGCCATCGAGGATTTAAAATCACAGGCTGCTGAGTTGTCGATTATGATTGCATCGAAAATAATTGGCAAAAGTTTGTCTGCTGATGACCACAAAGAGATCATTGAAAGCTCTTTAAAGAATATGGTGGAGGCAAATTGAAAGACATAGTACTTGCCAGACGATACGCAAAGGCGTTGTTAGATGTTGCCAATGAGCGGAATGTTCTGGATAGTGTATCAGGAGAAGTAAATGCTTTCAATATTGGTCTTCAAGAGAATGCGAGATTCAGGCTTTTTCTCTATTCGCAAGACAAAAGCGTAACGGAAAAAACAAATAAACTTGAAGAAGTGCTGCAGGATAAAGTATCAAATATATTTTTTAATTTCTTACTTGTTCTGTTAAACAAAAAACGTGAATTTATTTTCACGGAAATTGCAAGGGAATTCCAATTGATGGTGGATAAGCACAGCAAGAAAACACGTGCCTCTGCCACTACAGCGGTTCCCCTGGATGAGAAGTCTTTGTCCAGCCTTAAATCGGCTTTGGATAAAGCATTTGCGCTTGATGTGCAACTGAAAAACAAGGTGGATAAGTCCATCTTGGGCGGTGTAATTGTTAGCATCGATGGTAAATTACTGGATGCAAGCATCAAAAATCAGTTACAAACACTTAAGGGCGAATTGCTGGATAAAGATCGTTTGAATTAGCGCTTCATATATTTATAGAAACCTAACCTTGGAGGTTTTTGAATAGGATGGAAATACGTCCTGACGAAATAACTTCTATTATTAAAAAGAAAATAGAAGGATTTGAAACATCGGTTGAGCTTGAAGAGGTTGGCGAAGTCATCCAGGTTGGTGATGGAATTGCCAGGGTTTACGGCCTCGATAAAGTAATGGCTGGTGAGCTGGTTGAGTTCCCGGGCGGTATTTTGGGAATGGCATTAAACCTGGAAGAGGATAACGTCGGTTGCGTTCTTTTTGGTGAGGATATCCATATTAAAGAGGGTGATTCAGCAAAAAGAACCGGCAAAATTATGTCCATCCCGGTTGGCGAGGAAATGCTTGGTCGTGTGGTCAACCCTTTGGGTGAACCAATCGATGGCAAAGGCCCAATCAAAACAAGTGAAACAGCTTATGTAGAACGAAAAGCGCTCGGTGTCGTGCAGCGCCAGCCGGTTACGGAGCCTCTCCAAACCGGATTGAAAGCCATCGACTCGATGATACCCATCGGTCGTGGACAGCGTGAGTTGATTATTGGTGATCGCCAAGTCGGCAAAACAGCCGTTGCGCTCGATACAATCATAAATCAAAAAAATACCGATGTTTATTGTATTTATGTGGCAATCGGCCAGAAGGCATCTACGGTAGCCAAAGTTGTTAAAATTTTGGAAGATAATGGTGCGATGGAATATACAATCGTGGTTGCAGCCAATGCAAGTGATCCTGCCCCACTCCAGTTTATCGCTCCTTATAGCGGCGCCGCTATGGGTGAATTCTTTCGCGACAAAGGCAAACATGCATTAGCTGTGTATGATGATCTTTCGAAGCATGCCTGGGCATATCGGCAGGTCTCTTTGTTGCTGCGTCGTCCCCCTGGCCGCGAAGCTTATCCGGGTGATGTTTTTTATTTGCATTCACGCCTTCTGGAACGCGCATCGAAACTTAGCGACAGTTTGGGCGGCGGTTCTTTAACGGCTCTGCCAATTATCGAGACACAGTCTGGTGATGTTTCTGCATATATTCCAACAAACGTTATTTCAATTACTGATGGCCAGATTTATCTGGAGCCGGACTTATTCTACTCTGGTGTTCGTCCTGCAATTAACGTTGGTATTTCGGTATCGCGTGTGGGTGGTAATGCTCAGGTAAAGGGGATGAAAAAGATCGCTGGTAGTTTGCGATTGGATCTCGCTCAGTTCCGTGAATTGGAAGCTTTTGCAAAATTCGGTTCCGATTTGGATAAAGCAACTCTGGCACAGATTACGCGTGGTCAGAGAATGGTTGAAATCCTGAAACAGGGTCAGTATGAACCGCTTTCGGTAGAAAAGCAAATTGCTGTTATTTTTCTTGGTGTAAATGGTTATTTGGATGAAATCCCAATCGATCAATTACAGCGCCTGGAAAAAGAATTCCATCAATACATGGATTCCAGCAACGCCGACCTTTTGAAAGAAATTTTTGCGAAAAAGGCTCTGGATGATGAATTAAGTAAGAAGTTAGCCGATGCATGTTCTGAATTTTTGAAAATATTTTCAGTGGAGTCTTAATTGGCGACCTTAAAAGATATAAAACGGCGTATTGGTAGCGTTAAAAGTACGCAGCAAATTACCAAAGCTATGAAGATGGTAGCCGCTGCCAAATTGCGCAAATCGCAAGAGAGGTTGCTGGATGCGAGACCTTATGCTGAAGGTTTAGCAAATATACTTTCACATGTTGCGGCACAGACACAGCCCGGTATAAATCCATTGCTGGAAGAACGGGAAGTAAAAAATATTTGCTATTTGGTCATCAGTTCCGACCGGGGGCTGTGTGGCAGCTTTAATGCAAATGTTAATCGTACTGCAAAAACAGAAATTGACTCTGCCAAAGAATCAAAGAGCGTAAAGTCTATTGTTTTCGGCCGCAAGGCTTTTGAATTCTTTTCTAGGCGGGAATATGAGATCGAGGAGAAGTTCATAAATTTGTTTAATGACCTCGAATTTAAGCATGCGGTTGACGTCTCCCGGTTACTACAAAAGTTGTATGTCGAGAGAAAGTTTGACCGGATTATGATTGTTTACAATCGGTTTAAATCTGCAGGTACGCAGGTCACAACCATTGAGCAGTTATTGCCGGTTAAACCCGTGGTTGTTGAAATAGAGAGCCAATATCAACCGGTAGATTTTATTTTTGAGCCATCGGCAAAAGAAATCTTGGATGAAATCATCCCTAAAAATTTAAATGTACAAATTTGGCGGACACTGCTTGAGTCATCTGCCTCTGAACACGGCGCCAGAATGGTTGCCATGGATGCAGCAACAGAGAACGCACAGGAAATGATTCGCGGATTAACGCTGAAGTATAATAAAGCGCGTCAGGCGGCCATAACCACCGAAATATCAGAAATTGTTGGTGGGGCTGAAGCTTTGCAAGGATAGATTGCGAAGACTTTTGAGTTCTAAAATACCCTTCATGCTGAGCGGAGCCGAAGTGTGAAGGTGAATTTATAAAGATATTAATAATAAGGAATTTTACATGAAAGATGGTCAGGTCTCACAGGTAATTGGCGCAGTAGTCGACGTCAAATTCGAAAACGGCGAACTACCTGAAATTATGACAGCTCTTGAAATTGAAAGAGAAGAAGGGCAGCCTCTGGTTCTTGAAGTTCAGCAGCATCTCGGAGAACAAACCACTCGCTGTATCGCTATGGATGCAACCGAGGGCTTGGTACGTGGGGCACATGTGAAAAATACAGGCGCGCCAATCACAATTCCGGTTGGTGAAGGTACGTTAGGCCGGTTGTTGAATATTACAGGCGAACCTATTGATGAAATGGGTCCAATTAAGCACGATATGAAATATCCAATTCATAGAACAGCTCCTGATTTTGATACCCTCGATACATCTTCGGAAATGTTCGAAACCGGCATCAAGGTTATCGATTTACTCGAGCCTTACTCCCGTGGCGGTAAAACCGGGTTATTTGGCGGTGCGGGTGTCGGCAAGACTGTTTTGATTCAGGAATTGATTAATAATATTGCAAAACACCATGGCGGTTTTTCTGTATTTGGTGGTGTTGGTGAGCGTACACGTGAAGGAAACGACCTTTGGCGGGAAATGAAAGACTCGGGTGTTATTGATAAAACCTGTCTTGTATTCGGCCAGATGAACGAACCCCCCGGTGCGCGTGCGCGTGTCGCTTTGACTGCTTTGACTGAAGCTGAATATTTTAGAGATGAGCAAGGTAAAGATGTTCTACTGTTTATTGACAATATTTTCCGTTTTACTCAGGCTGGTTCCGAGGTGTCTACTTTGCTTGGTCGTATGCCTTCTGCAGTAGGTTACCAGCCAACTTTGGCTACAGAAATGGGTGAATTGCAGGAAAGAATTACTTCTACCAGTAAAGGCGCTATTACTTCAGTCCAGGCAATTTACGTACCTGCCGACGATTTAACAGATCCGGCGCCGGCTACAACTTTTTCACATTTGGATGCAACAACTGTATTGTCACGCCAGATTTCTGAGTTAGGCATTTATCCTGCAGTTGATCCACTCGATTCAACTTCCAGAATTTTGGATCCCTTGATTGTTGGTGAAGAGCATTACGGAGTCGCGCGTAACGTACAGACCACCTTGCAGAAATACAAAGACTTGCAGGACATCATTGCAATTCTTGGTATGGAAGAGCTTTCGGATGACGACAAAATTGTGGTAAATCGCGCCAGAAGAATTCAGCGTTTTCTATCGCAGCCATTCTTTGTGGCCGAGGCTTTTACAAACACACCTGGGAAGTATGTTACACTTGAAGATACAATCAGCGGCTTTAAAGGTATTGTAGAAGGAAAATATGATGATCTTCCTGAGCAGGCTTTTTACATGGTTGGTAGTATTGATGAAGCCGTTGAAAAAGCAGAAAAAATGAAAAGTTTATAACCAGAGCTAAAGTGTAATGAGCTTCATGCTGAGCGGAGTCGAAGCATGTCGAGTTTTATGAACCATGTACACTTCGACTCCGCTCAGTATGAAGAAAAACAGAAACTTATAATGTGAAAATTAATGATTCCAGATAAGATTAAAATAGAGATTTTAACACCCGGTAAGAAAGTATTATCCGATGAAGTTGATAATGTAATGTTACCGGGGTTGAAAGGTTATTTCGGCGTTTTTCCCGGGCACACACCGTTTGTGGCCGCCTTAAAAACCGGCGAGATCAAGCTTGGCTCAGAAAAGGATGGAGATTTGTTTGCAGCCGGTAGTGGGATTGCAGAAGTTCAACCCGACAGTATTTCTGTACTTGTTGAGACCTGCGAAAATGCCAGTGAAGTTGATGTTAAAAGAGCAGAAGCCGCACGGGATCGCGCGCAGAGCCGAATCCAGGAAGGTCGTAAATCGTGGGATTTAGGTAGAGCAGAAGCTGCTTTATTACGCGCAATTAACAGACTGAAGGTTGCGTCTGCCGGCTAAGTAAAACCAAGGGCACTTTTTAAAGAAGTGCCTGGTTCATTTAATATAAATACCATTATCTCAGAACTGTCTCTTACATTTTTATAATCTTTTCCAAACACTCAATATCATCAGTAAGGCGTGCGAAGTTTTCTTGAACTTTTTGTTTGGCGTCCTGCACGCCTTTGTTATAAAACACCTCCGAGATTTCTTCCTTAATAAAGTCTAAATAGATGTCGGCGGCCAGTTCCCCGATTTCTTCATCGCGCTCATCCAGGAAAAAAGATTTTATCTTTTCTAGAAGTAGGTCTTGTTCTTTTTTGCTGAGTTTGTACATCTTTATTTACTCACAAGCATAGAAGTCATCAATTTGGATAAAATATCTTCCCGATTTACGACATAAAGCCAGCTGCCATTTTTATCCACAACTGGCAGCGAATCGGTACGCCACTCCTCCATCAGTTCCAGTACTTCCTTGGCTGTGGCAGAGGGCAGCGCCTTATTCATACTTACGCCTTTAGCGCCCCGCAGCCTCCTGTAATTTATCCGCAAGTTTTGCTCACGTACTTCTTTTGCTGTGGGGAGTTGGGCTATGAATTGTGGCGAGCGTAACCAACCATCGAATTTCCCGCCTTTTACGTAGATTACATAGCTTAAATTCAGCGTGCTTACATATTCCTTGAGCAACTCAATGGAATAGCGGCTGATGTTATCCGGAATTAATAATGTATTGATGACTTTGTTTGGGTTATTTTCAACCTCACTTTGCAGTGCCGAAAGCCTTTGGAAGCCCCCTTTCTCAACGCCACGCGAAACACCGCTGCTTTGATTGGCGACTATTTCAAGCGGGACATCGTTCAAGCTAAGCTCGGAAATGGGCGTAGTATTCGCCTTTTCACCAAGTTTAATAAATCCACCAATCTCGAGACTGCCGCCAGTGCGGAGGCGATCCATGGCGATATCGTAAATCTCGCCAACTTGCTTATGGAAAATAAGAAACATGACTAAGGCAAGAGCCGGCCAAACCAGCTTGCTTATTATGGGAATCCAGTCCTTCATTTTTTCCTCCTAAAACTGTGATAATGATTTGAAGTTTAAGTTTTGTATTCAGGTATTGAATTGTAAAATAATCCCGTAAAGGGGTAATGGATTGTTATAGCACTTGCTTCCAATCTCCTTTCGGAGAGAGGAGATGATTTTGTTATGATTGGATAAATTCTGTCGTGGTAATATTTTCTTCTTTACGGCTTACCCGGTTGATTTTTCTGATTTTTTCTTTGAGTTCAAATGGTCGGGCAACGTTGGCTACTTCTAATTCCGGTGTCGATTCATCCGTCGAATAAATTGTGATATTGCCTACACCAAATGGCCGCTGTGTCAGCGTTTGATTGAATTTTACATCCTTCACCCGGAACAACTCCAGTTCATCATAATGAACAGAGAAAAGACCTTGTTTTATAAAAAGACGCTGAGTAGTCAACTTGTATTCGCTGGAAAATCGTTCGTAGAATATGTTGAGCAGAATCAAGCCACAGATGACTGCTGCGAGATATTGAACCGGTATTATTGCCTCCAATTCAAAGGCCTGCAGAAATTTGATGCATAGAAAGGTGAACAGAATCGCGGCAGCAAATCTTGGGATAAATGCAACTAAAGCCGGTTTGGCGAGAAAAACTACCGGCTCTCCACCCATCATTTCAGTTACGTGGGAATTTTTATTCTGTGCCTGAGATTTTTGTTCGTTAGAGTTTGCATCGAATTTATGATGACAATTGGGGCATTCAACGTGCGTATGATTCATGAAATTTTCCTTCCCCAGACAGTTCAAGGGTTTTTGATTTTCCTTATACTAACGGTTTATTGGACTCAATATGCAAAACTGTTCTAAAATTGTCAAGAAATTCATATAATTATAACATGCCTTTTCTTTTACGAAGCAGCCACTCCAGCCCCAGCAAAACAATAATGAAAACCAATATCGCCGGTTTATTCCAAATTTCAAATTCATTTTTGGTGGTGATATATTTTTGAGGAAAATTTAGCAATTCCCTTAAGCCGGAAAAATTAGCTGGCGTGAAATATTTACCGCCGCTGTTTTGGGCAATACGTTTTAGCATGGCTTCGTCCATACGAGTATTTTGAAATTCAAGGCTGAACTCCTCTACAGAAAATTTGCCATTGTCGCGGCCGAGAATTCTGCCTTGCTTGTGGGCAGTAGCTGTAAAATTATAATCCCCACCCTGCAAAACCTGAAAGCTACCTTCGTAGCGACCACCACCAATACTGGTCAGGGTTAGTTCCTCGGCATCGGTGTTCCCTTGCAAAGTAATTGTCACTTCGGCGCCGTCCACCGGTTGATAGTTTTCGTAATAAACTTCAGAGGTGAATTTGATTTGCTCGCCGCTACGGTAAATTTCTTTGTTGGATTTCACTCGAACCAATTTACTGTCATCTACGGTGGTTAACCAGCGTACAATATTCTGAACAAAAGTTTTGTAATTTTCATTGTTTCTTGAGCCTTCCTGCATTAGTAAATCCCAGCGCCACAATCCGTACGCAGCTATTGCCACAGATTTACGATTACCTGAATCAAACGCGGTGATGAGCGGCACATTTCGGCTGATGACACCCTGCGACCGGCTTAAGTCTATGGTAGCCAGTGAGGTTGCAGATTTCTTGAGAGCCACTTGCCGAATGTTCATAAATACAGGCGGTAGGTCGCGCCAGCTTGCACGGTTTTCAATTTCATCTTCGTGTACTTTTAGTAAAGGGTGATAAATACCCTGGGGGAGAATTTCAGGATAAATTAACTGCTCACGGGTTTGAACGGGCCTGGTTTTAAACGGAACAAATTCTCCCATGCGCCAGAGTTTGCTGAAATCCGTATTTTGACCGAACATAAATGCCACCGGTTTGCCTTTGGCCAGAACTGCATTGAGTTTGTTGAGTACAACTGTTGGGCTTGTTTTTCTGGGATAGTCCTGTAGAATAATGCAATCGTATTTTTCGATGTTTGAATTTATAAAACCTCGTTTATAGAAACTGCCATTCGGTTTTTCGATATAATTTTCTATTTCAATATTTTCATCCAGTAAAAGTGTGCGCTTAAGAAATTTAAGATCAGCGCTTGGTCCGCCGGAGATGATTAAAATGTTCAACTTACTTTTGAGTACCCGGATGTAGAAATTCTTGTTGTTGTTGGCACGGGTCAGCTCGCCCTCCAGGCCGGGAAAGGATAAATCGTATTTGAAAAGACCTTCGGTTTCGGGCGTAAAAGTCAGGCGTACTTTTTGCTCAAGGCCATCGCCGGAAAGCGTAACCATTTTTGTGTCCAGCGGTTTGTTGTCACGGGTTAAATTCACCGGGATGCGCTCACCGGAGAATCCATTGCTTTTCACATAAACTTCAACCGGCACGGGATTACCGGCATAGGCAACTTCGTTGGTGACGTAATTAGTAATTAACACATCGTTCTGTTCAGCGGGATCGCCGATGCCAATGGTGTGTACCGGCACGCCATACTGTTCGACGTATCGGCCGGGATTGATGCCTAGATTGTTTGCGCCATCCGTAATCAAAATTG
>JAJDAE010000311.1 GCA_029262035.1 Candidatus Zhuqueibacterota bacterium | reverse complement strand
CGATTGCTTTGTACTAAAAGTTACCAAACTCATCATCATCCAGGGCAATGAAATCTGAGCCGCTGTCTGAACTCGCCGCGTCCCCGCCCCAATCATCTGTGGAAACTGGTGGTGCCTCGTTAACCACCTGAACATTGTGGACTTCCGGAATAATGCTTGCCGGAGAATGGCCATTGCCTTTAAGTTGGAACTTACCCAGCATTTGTTTCAATTGTGCCGCCTGACCGGAGAGCTCTTCAGCAGCAGCCGCGCTCTGCTCGGCATTGGCTGTATTGGCTTGGGTCACGGCATCAATTTGCTGGAGTGCCTGGTTGGTCTGTTCAATTCCCTGGGCTTGTTCTTGTGAGGCATTGGCAATCTCACCTATGAGATCGGTTACTTTGGTGACGCCATTCACGATTTCATTCAACGCATCCGCAGTTTTATTTGCAATTTCAGTCCCGCCTGTAACTGTCTTCACCGTTCCCTCAATAAGTTCTGTAGTTTCTTGAGCTGCTTTGGCGCTACGCTGCGCAAGATTGCGAACTTCTTCGGCCACCACGGCAAAACCTTTACCATGTTGGCCAGCCCTCGCCGCTTCCACAGCAGCATTCAAGGCCAAAAGGTTTGTCTGAAAGGCAATTTCATCGATAACTTTGATAATTTTTGAGATGTCGCCGGAGGCGGTGTTTATTTCATCCATTGATTGTACCATCTGCTTCATCTGGTTGTTGCCCTCTTCAGCGGCATTCTGGGCTGAAACTGCAAGCTGGTTCGCCTGACTGGCGTTTTCTGAATTAAGTTTTGTCTGCGCTCCCAGTTCAGTTACCGACGCAGATGTTTCCTGCATTGAACTAGCTTGGTTGGTTGAACCATCAGAAAGTGATTGACTGGCGTTGGATACCTCATGCGAGCCTGTGGAAACCTCCTCGACTGCGTTTGATACTTGCCTAAGAATTTCGTTCAAGGCATGTTGCGTATCATTTACAGCGTTTTTCATAATGGCGTGGTCGCCTTTGTAATTTCCGGTTACGCTTTTGGTGAGGTTGCCCATTGCTATTTCTTTGAGCACGGCAACTGATTCGTTGACCGGCGCCAAAATATTTTCAATGGTGTCGTTAAAGCCATCGACCAATTGCTTGAACGCGCCGTCGGTGTCACCAGCATGGACTCGTTCGCTTAGCTTGCCAGCCTTAAGCTGATCTGCCACCCGATTCACTTCATCAACAACAGACTGTGCTGTTTTTAAATTGGCTTCGGATTTAGCCATTTCAGTCGCCAATTCATCCTTGCCCTTTTTCAAACTTTCTGTCATTAGACGCATAGAAATACCAAGAACGTCTGCCTCAGACGCAAGCTCTATTTTCGCATTCAAATCGCCTGCTGTAATCTGATCTGCTAAATTTGTTTTGTGTATCAGCATATCTCTCATTTCAATCATCGCTTGACCGAGCACATCAGCTTCTGATAATTTCTCTATCTCAACTTCTACCATGCCCGTAGAAATTTGGCGAGCGACTTCTGCTTTAGCTTTCAAAGAGTCAATCATTTGTCGGAAAGAGTCAGCTAGCTGACCAGCTTCATCACCTGATTTGTGGTCAATATTTTGCTCGATATCACCAACAGCAAGCTTGTGAGACGCATCGATCATTTTCATCATTGGTTTTGTGATGCTCCGGGCAACAGACAAACCCAAAAAGGTCGAAGCGAATAAAGAAACTAACGATAATATTATATAAAATAGTGAAGCTGTTTGAGCCTGACTCATAAGCTGGCCTGCTCTAATCGTCAAATCTGCTGACAACTTATCTTCAACCTCTTTTAATAAGTTTATTTTTTTTGTTTGAATTTTAAACCAGTCCGTAGCATTTACTCCGAAGTTGCCTTCAGGCGCTTTTGCAAAGGCAATTTTTCTCATTCTTGCGACTTCATCCACAGCTTGATTTTTCATCTTGTTGTTATAAATTTTTTTGTGCTCTTTTTGTGCAAAGGATAGAAACACTTTTCCGTAGATTTTCTGTGCTGCTACGAGAGCGCTAAATTTATTAAACATGCCCGGTCCAAATTGGTTAGCGGCAAATGTATTGCTCAGAACCGCCCGCTCTATGCCCGCTCTTTCTTTCCCCTGCAAAAAGTTGATATATGCAGAAATTAATGTTGACAGCTCAACATTGTGGCTCATTTTAGATATCTGAGTGATAGTGTTCAGAAATGAAGTATTCATATTTGTGTAATAGCCAATGGCTTCGGGGGGTGTGATATTCAGGGCACTGATAGCATCCCTTTTGCCCTGCAGCTTATCGAGTTTGCCTAACGCACTATTTAAATCATTGTTTAGCTCTGTGCCAAATTCATCTCTCTCGAATTCTGATAAAAAGATTTGCAGTTCTTTTATCTTCTTAGTCGTATTGTTTCTTTGGTTTGGCAGTTCACTGGCAAATTTTTCCCCTTTACTGCCCAGAAAACCGGCCGTCATTCCCCGTTCTTTTTGAGTTTCGTGTACTAATGCACTTATTCGCACTGCAAGAGCTGTTAGCTCCTGCAAGGAACCCATCTCACTCGTCAATTTGGATTTTTCTAATATTCCGTTCACGGAAAAATACAGTAGACTTAGCACTGGAAAAACTAAGATCACCATTAGTTTCTTATTGATGTTTAAGTTTGTTATAAAGGACATGCTTAAAACTCCTTTAGAAAATTGGATTTTCGCTTATTTCAATATTACCTGACGCGTATGAGAGTCGGTTTTAAAATTTCTCATAACATGTATTTATAAAATCTTTCATTTATCCACCTATCAGCAATATTTACAGGCTTTGCTGTTTGAAAATACTACCAGAAAAATTACTATTAGAATTTGACTTGATAAAGTTTTCTTTTTTAAGGAGATAGCTTGAACTAATATTTGAGCACATTATTATGTTTTTTTATTAATTAATATTATCGGCAAAAAGTTCTCATTATTGACCGTAAGCGGTTCATTTAATTGAGGCTGTCTTTTTGGGGATTATTTGGTTGATTTTAAAAATATTTTTTTTACCTTCCTGTTACATTTCAAGCACTTTACATTTAGGATGTGGAATGGTCTTGAAAAGCGGATTCAAACCGATTCTGGCAAACCTGTTAATTATTCAATATTGGAGAAACTTAATGAAATATTTTAACTGCCTTATGGCACTTTTTGTACTAACACTAGGATGTGAGAAAAAAATGGAATTTGACCAGCCTCTAAACGATGATAAAAATCCGGTGGTTTTAATGCAAACAACCTCCGGGGATATCTACATTGAGTTATTTGAAAAAGATGCGCCGAAGACGGTGGAAAATTTTATCGGGCTGGCTGAAGGAACCAAGGAGTTCACTGATCCCGAGACCAAAGAAACTGTAACGCGCCCACTTTATGATGATTTAAAGTTTCATCGTGTCATTAAGAATTTTATGATGCAGGGTGGATGCCCACTCGGTACCGGTACCGGTGATCCGGGATATAAGTTTGAGGACGAAATTAATGCTGCCGCTCTTGGCCTTGATACGCTTAAAGTTACTCAGAACCAAAGCCGGGACATGCAGGCCTACATTGCGAAAAAATATAATATTAAATCTCAGGAGGACTGGACTGCCCAGGCAACGGAAATCCAGGAAGAGATGCAAACAATTGGTGAGATGTCTCTCCTGAAATTGTATACAGGAGTTGGCTATAATTATGACTCTACCTTGCAATCTCATAAAGCAAAACGTGGTGTTATAGCAATGGCAAATTCCGGTCCCAATACCAACGGTTCACAGTTTTTTATCAACCAGATAGACACACCCTGGCTTGACGGAAAGCACACTGTTTTCGGTCAGGTTGTAAAAGGTATGACAGTGGTCGATGAAATTTGCAATTCGCCCGTAAATAAGCAGACACAACCAGATCCTGAGATAAAAATTGTATCCGTAAAAGTTGCGCAGAAAAGCGGACACTGATTCGTGGCATATAGGGCATGGGGCGTAATAGCGTTTTACGCCCTGTTTTTTTAAAAACAGGACGTCCCTCTCATTTTTGGAATTAATAAAATATTGGTAAACACTTGTCTAAATATATAGATACTCAGTTTCTTAGAAAACTTAGAATACTTGCTTTTTTTGAAGGCATTTCAACGCTGATACTTTTTGGTGTTGCCATGCCATTGAAATACTTTGGCGATATGCCGATTGCTGTAACGATTGCGGGGTCGATCCACGGTGCTTTGTTTATACTTTTGTCGAGCATGAGTTTGATAGCCATCAACAAAGTGCCCATTGGATTTAGATTGGGAATAAGTGTACTTGTTGGGGCAGTCGTACCGTTTGGGCCATTTGTTGTAGACAGAAGTCTTAAAAAGCTCGGCATGTTGGTTCATGAAAGCGAAGGACCAGCCTCAACTTAAAGTATAATTGAAGTTTGGCATTCTTTTTGTACTTTTTATAATTGTTGTTTATCGAAAAATGCTGTCCCTAATAAAAAACAGAGGAGGAAGTAATGAGATATTTTTTGATAAAATCAGTGTCGATGCTTTTGCTGGTTGTTTGTTTTTGTGTAGCTAATGCACAGGATGATGTCACAATTGTGGCGCCAACTTCGGAGGCGGCAGAAGGCTTGGATTTGCAGGCTGTCAGTGAATTGTTCAAAGACAGCAAAAATCTTGAGGAATTCGAAAAAAACCTTAATGATCCGGATGAGGGCGTAAATAACCTCGACCTCGATGATAACGGCGACGTCGATTATATTCGTGTAGTGGAAGAAATTGCTGACGACACACATGTGATTATTCTGCAAGCGGCGCTCGGTGAGGATCAATTTCAGGATGTTGCAACCATTGAAGTCGAAAAGGGTGATGGCGACGAAGCGTACAACATGCAGGTTCACGGCAATGATGAGATCTATGGTGAAAACTATTATGTTGCCCCGGCCCATGTTCACATCCACACCTGGCCGGTTATTGCGTGGATTTACAGGCCGGTTTATCGTCCTTATCGTTCGGCGTTTTATTTTGGGTTTTACCCACGCTGGTGGCGGCCGTATCGCCCGGTAACTTTTAATGTCTACCACAAAAGAACTGTCAGATTCAGGAAGAGTACAACTTTCTCAGTTCACAGAACAACCCGGGTTCGGAGCGTTTCCAGAGTAAAATATCAACCCCGCAGAACCACCCTTGTTAAAAAGAAAACGACGGTCACTCGAAAAACTACGGTTAAGAGAGGGAACAAAAAAGTAACCAAAACCACTAAGGTTACAAAGACGAAAAGGGGTGGAAAGAAAAAAACAACGGTTAAGAAAACGAAAGTGAAGAAAACAAAAAAGGGTGGAAAAAAGAAAACAACTGTGAAGAGAACAAAAGTCAGGCGAAAGAAGAAATAAAATTGTGGTGCGTGAGGCTTAGGGCGTAAAATCGCTCTAAGCCTCACGAAACACCATCAATCCTCCCGCTCAACCCCTATCAGTTCAAATAAGTTTTTAGAATTATCAAATTGTAAATAAACGGTTACCGTTTTACTTTTTACATTATCTCTTTTAAGATGGAGCCGGTATGCCAGTTGACCATTTGTTTTGCCGCTCACAATTTCAGGTAAATCTATTTTTATGCAATTGCCGGTTTCAATTTGCCCGCCTACTTTTTCCCCATTCAAAAGTGTCTGATAAAAATAGGTTGTGCTGTTAATGTCGTTCAGATCGCTTTCAACTGCCAAGTCAACGAAACACAGCTCAAATCTGTTGTCCGAAGTTTTTTTGAGCTTAAACTTATCTAAAGGCGCCAGTCTGTCAAACCAATAGTGGCCAACTTTATTGCGTCGCGCTATCAGGGTTTCATGTATGTATTTTGATGCCTCCGGGTTGGAGTACCTGCCCTGTTCCACAGCCGCCCCAAGCTGCTCGTTTGTTAACGACATAATCAATTTTGCGGCCCAATAACCATCGCGTTTAGTCATTCTTTCAAATGCAGGATTTGGCTGATTGAATTTATATTTCATCGGTTCAAAATATTCGGTTTGAAAACGCCCTACAGACGGGTACTTTACTTCAGGTAATCTTTCGTAAGGTTTGACCCAGAAGCCCAGCGTTAAAATATTCAGGATTAGACCATGTGGATCAAACTGATTTTCAAAACCTCGGGGCGCGATTGCCGCACCTCTGGTTCCACTGCCAAGCGTAGCACCAAAATCGATCAGGTAGTGGCGCACGTAGTTTTTGCCGTTTTCATCGGTGATAAAAGAATCCAGTGAGTTGCCGGATTTGGTATCTGCATGATTGACCCAGGCGTTTATCATACGCAGCCCACGCAGCTCTCGTCGGTGATGGTGTTTAATAAAATCGTTGGGATCATCTTTTCTACGACTTTCATAGCGAAACGGGCCAATCGGTACCCCTGCCACATATTTGCTGGCCGTTGCACGGAATAAACCGTTCGCCTGTCGCCGGACCCGAGCAAGCATTTTTTCAAGATCATCTTGCACCATAAACCGCTCATGACCCTTTTCATCCAAAATTTCTACATCATCCCCAAGTTTTAATATTTTTGGATCGAAAAATGTTAAGTAATTTTCAGGGGTGTTAAACCCGAGTGCATAAAATATTCGAGTAGAGACCTGCTCGGCACCGGTAGCAATTTCCGGGTTACTCAAAGGATCAAACTTAATAACGTAACGGTCACCACGAGAATCAATAATGCTGAAACCTGGCGTAATTCCTTCTGCCTTGGCCTTAAAAATCATCCACGTTTGGGAAGTATCCGGCCCGGTGCCTTTATCCGGCCCCTGCCTGATTTTTCCCAGACTCATTTTTTGAACATGATTACGATTGGTAAACCAGCTTGAGTTTGGAACCTCGCCAAAGGCATCCACATTATAGGATTCTTTCTTCTTACCGGCAACGATTCGCGCCTGGTTTGAAAAATCTAAAGCTTGTTGAATTTGATTGGTTAGCTGTTGATCTATAGCATTCTTGATGACATTGTCAGGGCGATATTTGGGTTTTTCTACGACATGGTAGCGATCATCGGGAATCACGGGTGGCGGCGTAAAGAGTTTCGGCCCGCTGCAGGCAGAAAGAATTAAAGAAGTTAATAGAATATATAGTTGGTTAGCTCTCATCAAAAGTCCTGATTTAAAATAAAATAGAACCGGAAACCATCCTTACTCTTGCCAAGTTCCAGCCGGGCAACCAGTGCCTGCTCTGTCCATATTCGCAACCCGCCGCCGAATCCGGGTTTTAAATGATTTAGCGAAAATTTCTTGAAGATGTTATCTGCCACTTGGCCTGCATCAGCAAAAAGGACAAAGTCCAACAGGTCAGAGCGAATTGGGTAGCGATATTCGAGCGAACCCCAAACGGAGTCTTTGTCGCGGTATCGACCACGCTCAAAACCTCGAACAGTTTCACTTTTGCCAAGCTGACTTAGATAATAAAAAGGAATCGCTTTTCCGGAAACCGATTCGGTCATTTCACCGCCTGCTTTTAAAACCAATACACGGTTTCTAAACAGGTGGACATAACGGTTTACAGTAGTGGACATTTTCCAAAAGCCAAAATCGTCGCCATTGGCCTGCAAAAATAAGCCGCCGCCAATTTCACCATCCCAACCGGCATTTGGATTTCCCTGGCGATTTTTAAAATCGAATTTCAAAGTGGGTTGAATTTGAAAAAAGGAAGCGATTACCTTTAACCCCGGCAATTCACTTGGCTGATAAATATCAGTGATTACTTTGTTTTTTCTATCTTTGCTTTTGAGCGTATTGTTGGTTGAATACCCCGTCTGAATTTCAAGCGCCGTATGTTTGTGTAAATGAAACCCCAAACCGAGTTGAACGTTAAAGCTGCGTAAAGCGTAGCTTGCTTTTTGCCTTGTGCTAATTTGATTGCCAATGCCATAAAAAAGTTCGTCGGGGTAAAAGCCATAATTTGCCGCAAAATCACCATAAAGACTGTTGCCCCAGAGCGGCAACTTATTAATACTTAGGCCATAAGCTTGACGAGAAAGTAGCCCCCAGGTTGCCTGAATACCCAGAACGGATTGTTTTGCAGGAAGTCCGAGTTGATAATATTTAAACCCGAAACCCGCTTGCGGTGCGGAAGTTGGCACAACACCGCGGCTGCCGTCATCGGCAGTCATAAAGTCCTGAACTCTTGGGATGAGCTTTGAGTCGATTACTTTGGCGGTCGTCCAGCCTAACCCATCAAATAGCAACCCGAATGGAAAGTTGATAACATCGCCGGGAAATGAAAGGGCATGTTCCCACCAGGCTTTGGTCTTGGCCTGTTTGGGATATTGCCTCGGCGGTTCAGGTTTTGTAACCTCTGTCGCTTCTTTTGTTTGAGCATAAACCGGCGCAAATATAAATTGCACCGTCAAGGTAGTTAGCAGTAAAATTTTTTTCATGAATTAGCTTTTTAAAATTCAGAATTGAAGTTTGAAGAAATGGAATTTTTCCCAAAGTGTCAAGCTACAAATTTTTTAAAGATGGAAATTCAGTGAAGAAAAAACTCATGCAACCTTTTCAGGGTTTTGCATGCCAGATGATGAATAGACGAGGAAAGCCATTGCTTTAAAATTATCTTAAAAGTACACAATACTTTCAAAATATATCGCTCTAATCACATTCGAGTCATCGAGGATTTAGTTTAAATCTGGCCGTAAATAATTAAAAGGAGGCTGTCATTTCCTCCAGCATTTTTTGAAGTCTGCCTTGCGAGAGCCAACGCCCCCGAACCATAACGCCGGAGCGTTGTCGAAGATTGGATATATCTTGTAAAGGGTTGGCAGGCAGCAAAACCAGGTCGGCTCGTTGTTCTGTCTCAATTGTCCCAAATGATTCTGAGCCAGTCACATACCGTTCGATGAATTCTCCTGAATTTTGGGTGCCGGCCTGCAAAGCTTGGTAAGGTGTCATACCCAATTCTACCAGATTTCGTAAGTCGTTATGTATCGTGAAGCCAGGCATCATACCCGGAATTATCGGAGAATCTGTTCCCAGCAGCAATGGAACCCCGCCGTCAGAGAATCCTTTAACCAGCTGTTTTAAGAATACAAAATTCGACTGCAAACTCCCCGAATTATTGATATAAAGGTTTGATGTCTGCCAATCTTGGAGCCAGTTAGGATGAAGATATTTGGTCTCGGGTTGGGCAATCATGGCATCGCGGGCAGTTCGATTTCCCCACTGTTTGGTTATAATTTCAAAGGTCGATAAATTTGGTGTGACAAAAGCCCCTGCATTGCGAGTGATTTCTACAGCACCGGGAATGCGTGACGTATTGCGGGCATTATTGAAGTATGTGTAAAGATATTCTTCAGCGTGGGCGATCATCACCTGGCCATCAGCTAAAATTTTTTGAATGCCGGGCGCTCGAACACCATGACCAATAACAGCGATACCATGATGGCGGGCAGCGATCATCAAAGCATCGTAGACTGGTGTTTCAATACTATTATAGGCCTTAATAAAATCCCAACCTTGAGAACTTATGGTAGCAACCAGGCTAGTAGCTTCATCAGGAGTTTTTACCAACTGGCCGCCCCGCCCGCCCGGTCCGTCCACAAAAGCACTTGCGAAAATGTTAGGGCCAAGCAGCTCCCCGCTTGCCACTCGATCTCGAAATTGCAAAATTGTCGCAGGGCTGCCCATGTTAAGAATGGTGGTTACCCCGTTGGCAATATAAGGCAATAAATCCTCTTCAAAGTATATATGCGTGTGCATGTCGGTTAGTCCCGGCATCAAATATTTTCCACTTCCGTCGATCACAAAAAAACTATCAGGAATAGCAAGTTCCCCGGCAGGGGTAATTGCAATGATAATACCATCGTCAATCAGAACCGTACGGTCTGACAATACAATGTCCTCGGTCATCGGGATGACATTAACATGGGCAAAAGCTACAAGTCCCGTCGCTTCTTCAATTTTTTCGCTTTCATCCTGAATGACTTGGGAAGGAATGGTATTATTGGTACAACTAAAAATAATTAAAAAACCAAGTAGAATGGACATATATCTTGTCAACATTAAAATATTCCTTACTTTTGAGATGGGGTTCTAGATATATACAAGGCACGGCGAAATTTCTTCCGAATATTGGTTCAATTTTTAGATGGAATACGAGCGGCACAGCAACAATAAAATTATTTACATTACGAGGATGATAGCAGTTTTAGCGTACTTTGAGAATGGGAGAATAAAAAAAGGGCTTTCAGTAAATTGGGAAAGCCCTTGGAAGAAGTCTAAGGAATTGCTTCTATTTTAGCAGAACCATCCGGCGCGTTTCAAGGAAATTGCCGGCTTGCAACTGGTAAATGTAAATACCGCTCGTGGTTAGTCGGCCCTGGCTATCCCGGCCATCCCAGGTTACGTTATAAAATCCCGGTTGATAATTACTCTCCACCAGAGTGCGAACTCGTTGACCCAATAAGTTGAAGATTGCCAATTTAACATCCGTTTGGCTGGCTACCTGAAATTGAATTTGGGTGGATGGGTTGAAAGGGTTAGGATAATTTTGTCCCAGAGAATAATCTTGGGGCAGACCTGGTTTGCTGTTCTCAACTGAAAGGACAATATCAAAGCCATGAAGTTGACCAGGTGTGGCAAGAGTCACATAATCATCCGCAAAAACACCAGTCTTGTAAGGAACATCAGTTCTCCAGTTGATCAATGCATTCTCGGCTAAATCACTTATTCTAAACCTAATTCTAACGATATTCATTAAGGAATTATTAATTACGGTTCCATCTTGAAATCCATTAAATACGATGTTTGTTGAAACGAAGCCGTTACCACTATCCGGCTCGGTGACCGAAACTGTATCATAATTTGCGCCACTGAAATTGTATGCTTCAAGTAATCTTGGTTGTGAGAGCGCATCGGGATTAAACGTAAACACAAGGTTACTTGTCCCTATACCAAACGAATCAGCCTCCGCCTGTATTTGAAGCGTAATGTCAAAGTTCCCGCCAACGAAGGATTCATTTTCAATGTCGGAGATTTTAAGGTTGTAAGTTGGTTGTGAAAAAAGAGGGTGAGCCAGTAATAAGGCTACAATCATTGAGAGTAAAATATAGTTCCTTTTCATAAGACTTTCTTCCTTTTAGAATGGTTAACCCACCCCAGGAAAGCTCCCGATTTCGTCCTGGAATCATATTTATATACATGCATTAACCAGTGTTTGCACATCATTTTACTATATTTTATATCGGATTCTTCTTAAGGTTTCTTCAACTAAAAAAGACAAAATTGAATTATTTGATCATTTGTAGCCGTAAGAAAATACGGTGAAATGGAATGTCTAAGGGCGAACGAGTAGATGTTTTTTTGGAATAAATTCCATTTAATCACGGTACATTAAAGTATCACATTTTTCCCTACACTGTACTTCATCTGGTCTAACGAAATAATTGTAACTGTAACAATGGGGGTGGAACTTGTTTAAAAGAAACTTTACTGTCGCATTCAGAAATCTTCTAAAACATAAGACCTATTCTTTCCTTAATTTGGCAGGTCTTTCAGTAGGCCTCGCATGTTTTATGTTAATTCTGCTTTATGTTCAAAATGAAAGAAGTTATGATCGACATTTTGAAAAGGCCGAGAGGATTTATCGCCTGAATGTAGAATATACCATTGGTGATAAAGTCGATACCTATGCAAATGTTCCGCGACCTTTGGCACCCACATTAAAAAAAGAATACCCCGAAGTTATCGATGCAACCAGACTTGTTAAGTTTAACCGGTATTCAGGGAATTCCGTACTGCTGCGCGATAGCGAAACTATCAATAGTGAAATTCAGGAAGACTTAGTGTTTTATGCCGACTCAACGTTTTTTAATATTTTTGAACATGCATTTTTGCAAGGTAATCCCAACACTGCCTTGCG
>JAJDAE010000032.1 GCA_029262035.1 Candidatus Zhuqueibacterota bacterium | reverse complement strand
GCAGGCTCAATATCGTAACGGGTAATCACCGGACCGGGATTTATTTCAACAACCCGGCCTTCAACACCAAATTCAAGCAAACGGTCTTCCAGGATTTGGGCATTTGCATTGAGTTCTTCCTGGCTAATATCTGTGTCGGCATTATCGTCAAAAGCCAAAAATTCAAGTGGGGGATATTTATAGTTTCCGGAAGCGATTTCTTTCGGCAAATTTTTTGGCTCCGGCATTTCAAGCTCCTCGGCCTCCTGGAAATCATCCTTGCCTTCTTGCTCGGCCTCCAAATCCAACAAACCGGTATGATTGGCAACGGTTGTCTGTGATTTCGATGCTCGCGGGGGATTATTTATTTTGGGAGGTGGTGAGGGTTCCACATAGTCGCCTTCTTCCTGCCAATCGAGATTTTTTATTTTACTGGATCGTGTTTTGTTTTTTTTTACTCGGCGTTCCCTTGACTTTTCAAGTCGTAATCTAAACGAATCATAAAAGTAAACAATCTCGTCGGAAACAGCAGCAAACATTCCGGCAAAACTAAGATTTGTTGCGGCAATCACGGTAATCATTATTAATGATAGCAACACGACAATACCGCCGGCAATACCGAGATAATCAAAAAGTCCCTGAGCGATTATTCCACCGATCAGTCCGGAAAGTGAAAATCCAAGACTGCCCTCTCCGTCTGAAATTACTTCAGGAAACGCGAGTATTATGGAGGTGTAAAGCGCAAAACTGAATAAGTAAAGTGTGGCCTTCAGTGATTTTGAAAATGCAGCACCACGAAATAAATTCCAGCCAATAATTAAAATTATAATGGGGATAACAATAGAAGGATACCCAATACCAAACCGCACCAGATAGTGCGCGATATATACACCTGCAATACCGAGATAATTGCTGATTTTTCCATCGGCCAAACCGCCAGGTTCTTCAAGCGAATCGTAGCCAAGGAGACCTATAAAAATTAAGAGACCTAATGTTATTAACAGGATCCCAAGAATTTCTTCTTTTGGTGATTCTTGTTTTGCTTTTCGTTTTGCCATGATGCTTTTTCTAGTGTGTTAAAATAAAAGTGTTTCTAAGACGCTTTGAACTCACTAATCCTTTTCTTGAATTGAAGGGCCTCGCTCTTTATATCTTCAGCTTGCAATAATGCTGAAATAACGGCTACACCATCTGCCCCACTTTGAAAAACCGGCGCCATACTATCTATTGAGATTCCTCCGATTGCAACCAGCCGTTTCTTGGTCTTTTTTCTTATTTGTGAAAGAATCTCAGTTCCGGTGGTTTCAAGATTTGATTTTGTGTTGGTCGGATAAATCGTCCCGACACCAAAATAGTCCGGATTTTCTGTTTCGGCACTTTCAAACTCATTCATATCATGCACTGAAACGCCGACTATTTTTTCTTGCTTCCAAACTTCACGGACGACAGATACCGGCAAATCCTCCTGGCCTACATGTACGCCATCTGCACCCACCGCCATTGCAACATCCAGCCGATCATTAATAATCAGCGGTATATTAAAACGCCGGGTTACTGCAATAACATCGCAAGCCTGTTCATAAAACACCTTAATGTCGCCGGTTTTGTTGCGTAATTGAATAACACCCGCGCCACCTTCGACAAGCTGTTCTGCCAACATAGCTGCAGAACGGTCATTTAAAAATGCATGGTCGATTATCGCATAAAGCGACCAGTCGATTTCTGACATTAACAATCGAAAATCGAAAATCGGTTGTCGTTTAATAATTTGCATATTTAGAATTTGCTACCTAACAAACCTTCCACCAATCTAATTTTGGCTTATTAAAATCAAGAATATTCACCAAAATTTCGAGCGTGATGTATCTGTTCGTAGTTCAGTCTTCAGGCTGCTTCAGACTATCGCGAAAGGCAAGCTAAAGCTTGTACTACGAACCTATATAATCCAACAATCCACTTCCCCGCAGGTTAGCTGTATAATTTCAATAAGCAAAATACCGATTCTCCTTGTTAGTTTGTAAACAAAACAAGCTAATACGGTCTGATGTAAAACGGAGTTTTCACGACTTCCGCGACAACTTTTTTATTTCTAATTACTACTTCAACCTGTGTACCAATTTTGTTATGCGGCACGTTAACATAGCCTAAACAAATGCCTTTTTCCAGGCTGGGCGAAAATGTGCCGCTGGTTATAAAGCCAATCTCAGCACCGTCTTTCTCAATTTTGTAGCCGTTACGGGGAATCGCCCGCTCTTGCAAAACCATGCCCACCAGCTTCCTTGTAGCGCCATTTTCTTTAACTTGAAGAATGGCATCGCGTCCGATAAAATCGCCCTTGTCGGTTTTGGTGATCCAGCCTAACCCGGCTTCAATCGGGTTTGTCTTTGTGTGAATATCGTTGCCGTACAGAGAATACTTCATCTCAAGCCGAAGTGTGTCTCGTGCAGCCAAGCCGATTGGCTGAATTTTAAATTGTGCACCCGCATCTAAAATCGCCTGCCAAACTTCTGTTGCATCGTTTGAGTTGACGCCGATTTCAAACCCATCTTCACCGGTATAGCCGGTGCGTGCTATAAAAGCATTTTTCCCGGCAATCTGACCTTCGCGAAACCAATAAAACTTTATCTCGTTTAAATTCACGTCCGAAATTTTTTGAAGGGTCTCTTCAGCATTTCTACCTTGAACAGCAAAAAGGCAAAAGTCATCACTCTTATCTTCCAGAGTTACGTCGGGTAGCATGTTCTCTTTCAACCAGTTGTAATCTTTTTGCAAATTACCCGCATTAACGATGACCATGTAGGTGTCGCCAAAACAGTAAACGATCAGATCATCAACCATGCCGCCATCTTCAAGGCACATGGCCGTGTACTGCGCCCGGTTTTTTTCTAATTTAGAGACGTCATTTATTGTGACTTTTTGCAAGAACTCAAGGGCATTTTTGCCACTGATGAAAAACTCACCCATGTGAGAAACATCAAAAATGCCGACGGACTGGCGAACACAATGATGTTCCTCATTGATTCCCGTATATTGCACCGGCATTGAATAACCGGCAAAGTCAACCATTCTGCCACCAGCCTTGATATGAGAATCATACAAGGCTGTTTTTTTCGACTCCACGTAATTCTTCCTCTTTATAGTTTTTCCAAAGCGACTTTGATCTTTTCCAAACCCAGACCGATATTTTCAATTGAATTGGCGTAGGAAAAACGGAGATACCCTGCACCGTATTTCCCAAATGCAGTGCCGGACAAAATCGCTACGCCCGCTTCGTGCAACAGATACTCTTCCAGCTTTTGCGACGGCATACCGACTTCCTTAATATTTGGGAAAGCATAAAAAGCACCTTTTGGCTCAATGCAGCTTATCCCAGGAATTTTGTTCAAACCTTCAACTATAAATTCCCGCCGCGTCCTGAACTTTTCGACCATTGCATTTTCTTCATCTTTAGGCCCTTTTAATGCGGCGATAGCAGCGTGTTGTGAAAACGTTGCTGTGCAGGAGTTGCTGTTAATCATCAGCTTTTCAACTTTTTTAGCCAACTCGGCGGGCATTACGCCCCAACCCAGTCGCCAGCCGGTCATGGCATAGGTCTTTGAAAATCCATCCAACAGAATGGTTTGATCGCGTAATTCCGGTATGCTGTAAAAGCTGTGGTGTTCGCCCTCGTAAATGATGTTTTTGTAAACCTCATCGGTCAATACGAGAATATTGCGCTCTTTGGCAACTTCAGCTATCACCTGAATATCTTCTTTAGTCAGCATGCCCCCGGTGGGGTTTGCTGGCGTGTTGATGATGATGAGCTTGGTTCGATCGGTCACGAGTGATCTGAACTCGTCCGGATCAAACCGGAAATCTTTTTCTTCCAATAAAGGCAAAGGTACTGGTTTGCCGCCGACAAATTTAATCACCGATTCATAAATCGGAAAACCAGGATTGGGATAGATGACTTCGTCGCCTTCGTCAATTAAGGCGGTTATAACAAAGTACATGATCGGTTTTGCACCGGGCGTTATGACTACTTCTTCTACTTTTGGCTCAACGCCGCGACGGTTGTAAACTTCTTCACAAATTGCTTGCCGCAACGGCATAATACCTGCGGCTGGTGAGTAATGAGTTTCCCCTCTTTGAAGAGCGGCAACTCCGGCGTCGATAATATGTTTCGGTGTCGGGAAGTCGGGTTCACCGATCTGCAGGTGAACAATTTCCCTGCCCTGTGCTTCAAGGGCCTTTGCTTTTGCCATAACCTCAAAAGCGGTTTCGGTACCCAAACGGTCCATTCGTTTCGCAAATTCCATAGTACTTCTCCAAAAACAAACTGTTAAAAATTCTCAAATAACTGATAATCAAGAAAAAAGGTAATGAATAAATTGTCAAGAGTCAAGCCTTGCAAAGAAAAAACCAGCGCTGTAACAACGCTGGTTTTTAGTGACTTAACTCTATTTTCTGTAAATATTTAAGGGGAAAGTATTTTAGACTGGTTATGGTTGGATGGAATTTAACTTCAATACCATAGTATAACCGCATTCTTTGCATTTATACCAGCGTTTCCCCCAACTAAAAACAACAACTGAGATAAACAAAACTGACGATATAGCCCACCCAATAATTCCAGCCATCATTATTGGAACAACGAGAATAGGTAACAGCAATTCGAAAAGGGTCCAATCACTGAAAAACGTATTAATAAAAAAACGCCTTCCCTTCATCGGCTTTTTGTATTTGGGACAATTCATTTTTAATCCCACAGTTATTTTAAACTTTATGCCTTTTGTGCCAAAAAAATCATCGACTTAATAAGGATTACAGTCTAAACACCTAAGCAATATCAGAAACCTAAATTGCTCCACCTGGATATATCATTAAAAATAACAAATAGCATGAGCGCTAACAAAAGTGCCATCCCGACCTTCTGAACAAACATTTTAGCTTTTACGGGAATTTCTTTTCTTGTAACCCCTTCGATAAGCAACATGACAAGATGGCCGCCGTCGAGAACAGGAAAGGGGAGTAAATTGAAGAAACCAAGATTCAGGCTGATGAAGGCAGTAAAAGCCAGCAACGACTCAAAACCGTGTTTGGCACTTTCCCCTGCCATTTTTGCGATGATAATCGGCCCACCGACGGAATCACGCAAGGACTGTTCCCCAACAATGATTTTCTTAAATGCATCCAGTGTCAGAACTACAATATTATAAGAATATGAGGCGCCATAAGTCATGGCTTCAGCAAAATTTACATCGACGAATTCAACCTGGGTACCGACCTGAATACCTATTAAACCTACGTTTTTATCAGGGTCTAATCCAGGTGTAACATTTGTCTGAATTACTTCACCATTTCTTTCCAATTCCACTGCAAGTTCTACATTGGCATTAGCATTTACAATTTCGATCAAGTCCTGAGATGTTTTAACTGTTTGGCCATCAATGGAAGTGACAACATCACCAGAAAGCAGTCCGGCTTGTTCTGCAGGCGTATTAGCCATCACATCGCTCACTTGTGCACCGGAAGGCTCACCGGGAATTCCATGAGCCAAAGCAAGTATGGCAAAAATTACAATGGCGGTTATAAAATTCATAATCGAGCCCGCAGAAATAACAATGGATTTTTGCCAAACGGGTTTTGAGGCATACTCCCACGGCTCACCGGTTAATGTTTCATCAAGGCTTTCATCAATCATACCGGCCATTTTAACATAGCCGCCAAGCGGGAGCCAGGAAATACAGTAGTCGGTATCACCATATTTAAATCCAAAAGCCCGAGGTGGGAAGCCAAGCGAAAAACGCTCTACTTTTATACCGACCATTTTTGCTGTTACAAAATGCCCCAATTCATGGACAAAGATTAACAGACCCAAAACAAACGCAAAAGACAACAAAGTGGTTAACATTGGCAAAAAACCTTTCTATTATAAAACATATTTTTTTCAATATTTACTTAAAACAAACTCACGCGTATATTTGTCACAAGACATTAAGTCTTCAACGCTATCATAGTTTTTTAAGTTGCAATTTGCAAGCGCATCTTCAACAATTATCGGTATTTGATCAAAATTTATTCTTTTAGTTAAGAATAAATTTACCGCCTCCTCGTTAGAGGCATTTAAAATAACCGGCGCTGAACCACCCTCGCGTAAAGCATCAAATGCTAATTTGAGACTAAGAAATTTTTCAGTATCCGGCTGTTCAAAAGTCAATTTATACAACTCATTGAAATCCAGACGCGGGAAATTTGCAGGCATTCTAACCGGAAAAGTAAGCGCATACTGAATTGGAACACGCATATCCGGCAGCCCAAGCTGCGCCTTTAAAGAGCCGTCATTAAATTCTACAAAACTATGGATAATTGACTGCGGGTGTACCACCACATCAACTTCTTCAGGCTTCAAATTAAAAAGCCAAAATGCTTCAATTACCTCAAGACCTTTGTTCATCAAAGTCGCCGAGTCGATGGTTATTTTATTTCCCATGGACCAGTTTGGATGGTTCAGCGCCTCAGCTACCGTAATGTTCGAAAATTCCTCTTTCTTTTTATTGCGGAAGGGGCCGCCTGAAGCAGTGAGCACAATCCGTTGAATATCCGCATCCCGTTCGCCGACAATGCACTGCAAAATAGCACTGTGTTCACTGTCAATAGGAATGATTTCAGCGTTGCAAGCTTTCGCTTTTTCCATCACCAAATGCCCGCCTATAACCAGTGTTTCTTTATTGGCAAGAGCAATACGCCGATTTTTCTGAATCGCATTCATCGTCGGTCTCAAGCCAACCGCACCAACCAAAGCGTTTACAACAATTTCTACGTCTTCTTTTTTACTGATTTCGAGAAGTCCCTCATAACCGGTTAGAACTTCAACACCCAACTCTTTAAATCGGGGGAAAAAACCAGCAACTTTACTTTCATCAAAAATGGCAACGGCCTGCGGTTTGAATTTTTCCGCTTGTTCAAATAAAAGTGCAACGTTTTGATAAGTTGTAAGATACCGGATTTCGAATGCTTCGCGGTTTCTTGCCACAACATCCAAAGTATTGGTTCCGATGGAACCCGTGGAACCAAAGACTGAAATTCTCTTCATTAAATTATGCGTCAAATTTTTTCGTGATTCAGAATCTTATCTTAGTCCAATGCCTACGCCAACTGCAAGCGTATTAAATTCGCCAATAGTGTAGGAGGCATTAACATTCACCAGAGGAAGCGGACTTACGGTCAGGCCAAATGTTGCACTGGTACTGTTTTCATTAAAACTCTCGCCACCCAAATCAGGGAAAAGAGGCAAATCATCATCAAGTGTTAGCCTGGAGATATCAATGCCGCCACCAATAAATGCCGTAAAAAGAGGAATTGAATAACTGGCAACCGCTTTAAAACTCAATGTACCCACAGTACCAAAATCAAATTCTTTGGGTACCATAAGTACATGATATGTTCCCATGATCATAACTTTTGGAAGTAAAGGCGCCTGCAGGATGCCATATTTAAGTCCGCCGCCGATTAACGTTACACCTCCGCGACTGTCAACAGCTTCCGGAGGGGATAGCGGTAAACTACCATCGGTACCCATTGGAAAGTAAAAGAATCGACCAATCAGTTCCAGGTTTCCCGGCAAACCCAGGCTACCATGTAAAAATGCTAAACCAACATTGTCGGCATCAATAAAAACCGGGACATCGTCGAATTCGTCGGGTACCGAGGCTATTGCTCCTCGCAATCCAACATCAAGTCCTCCGACGCTGTGCAAATCTGCGGTGTGAAATAATCCGCCGCCAACAATTGCACCGAACATTTTGAGCGATGCCTCAACGGCATCTTCTACAGTTTGTGGTTGAGCAGGATCGTATAGAGCTGGGTTATCAAATTGAAAATATTGTGCTTGAAGTGTAGTACCCGTACAAAAAGTTAACATAACTACAAAAGCTACTGCTAAAAATCCCTTTTTCATTGTCCATACCTCCATTTAGTTTGAATATTTGGGTTTAATTTGATTTACGATTTCGAGTTCATACTGCGAAAAATTGTCGTCTTTTAATGATACACCAAAATGTTGTTCGAACCCTGCTTTTACTGCATCTACAATTTTTTTATCGGACACCTTTTTTCCCAGAATGGATGAAATTGAAGTGGTTCTCCCTGCAAGTTTCTCGACAATTTTTTTTTTCGGTTTATTCATTTCGGAAAAATAGTTGAACAGGGATAAATGTTTATCTCCGGCTATAATTGAGCCGTGTTGCAAAAGTGCGTTTTCAAAGCGCCGTTGCGCGCTCCCCACAACTTTTTTTGAATCATAATGAATTTCATACATGGCCGAAGTTGAAAAACAAGCAAGCTCATTACTATATGATGCAAATCCATCGTCTTGGCGTTGCATTTTTTTTAGAGTTAAATTTAAATTCAGCTTATTTAGTCCGGTCACTATAGCGGAACTTATTTCATTATAAACGCCTAATGTGCCTTTTGAAAACAAATTGTGAGTTTTGGGGATAATGACACTGTAGGTAATTTCTTCAGTATGAAAGATCGCTCTGCCCCCGGTCGGGCGACGAACAACGCCGACCCCATTTTTTCTACATTTAACCTGGTCAAGTTCGTTTTTTTTTTGATGAAAACCAAGAGAAATCGTATGTGGCAGCCAGGTAAAAATTCTCAACAATGGGACTTGCAAATCAAAGTGAAGGGCGGCCGCTTCGTCGCAAGCCATGTTAAAAGCGCCATCTGAAGCGCCGCTGTCTATAAAGCGCCACGTGGCTTCATCGACAAACATTGCAATCCATTGCTCTTTGTATCAGGCGAGAAAATTCAAACACATTCATCTCTGTTTTTATCGATCCATAATAGCTGCCGTCAACTCGGCTTCGCAGACCAATTTTGAACCAACGAACGCCTTGCCTTTCATCTTAAAAATTGTTGATCTTGCTTTAAGCAATTCCATTTCAAACCGCAATTGATCGCCCGGCGTAACCGGCTTTCTGAATTTAACCTTGTCGATGCCTGTAAAATAAACGAGTTTATCTTTGAAGTCATCATTCGTATTCAACACCAGCATACCACCCGTTTGTGCCATTGCTTCCAGAATAAGTACGCCTGGCATGATCGGGTGTCCCGGGAAATGGCCGCCAAAAAATGGTTCATTAATGGTAACATTTTTAATACCAACTACGCGTTTGCCAGGTTCAAGCTCTGTGACTCTATCAACAAGTAAAAACGGATATCGATGCGGTAAAATATTTTGAATTTGAGTCGTGTTAAAAACTATTTTTTCTTCTTGTTGGTCAGACATCCTCACTCCTGTTTTGAAATGAATTCGGCTTAAAACAATTTAGGTGTTATTCAACCTTGTTGCACAACACCTAAATATAATTCGAATAAATTAAAAAACGATTATTTACTTTTTGGCAATCCTTTTTCAAGTTCAGCCAAGACTGCCTCGGTCAGGTCAGGTTGATCATCCGACGCGTACAAAATGTTTGCAGCTACGGTATCAAAAATATAATTGTATGCCTCTGCCTCAGCAATTTTTTTAATGGCCTCGTTTATTTTTTTATAAACCGGCTGCAAAAGCTCAACTTCTTTTTTCACGGCTTCTCCACCTTGAGGGTTCCAGGTAACCTGCAAAAATTGTTGATATTTCAAGTAGAGGTCTTGAATCTCAGCTTGTTTAGCTTGTTTTCTTTCTTCACTTAAAAGTAAGCTTTGAGATTCTAGTTGTTCCTGCATGTCTTGAATTTCTTTTTGCTTATCTTTGGCATCCTGCTCCCATTGAGCATTTAATTCAGCTAATTGCTTTCTTACATCAATGGCATCTTTAAATTTTTGCAAAACCCCTGTTGAATTAACATAGCCAATTTTTAATTGGGCTGATGCAGGTTTTAAGGCCACTCCAAGAAGCAAGACTAAACTCAAACCAATTATTTTTGTTAGTTTCACGTGCTGATCTCCCATAATAGTTTAAAATTTACACAAGTTTTTTTTAATTAGATTCTCAATTCTAATTTAATTATTTAGACTTAAACGAATATTAGATGATTGAATTGCTGGAATAATAGCACAAAATCCCTTCTATTACTTTTCATGACCACCGTCGCCGTGCGAAGCTTTCTCTCCGGGCAGGAGATTCTTCGCGCCTCACCTTCTGTCTGAAATGTGGCATTTGAGATTTCGCGCTCAGAAGGACAACGTCGGTGTTTTCGTTCAGACACTGGTTAGAAACTTCTTCCAAAAACAAAATGTGGTTTCCAATCGCCGAATTTATTGCCGGTAAAAGGGTCTATGTTATCAAAACCGTACGCATAGTCAAAACCAATAACGCCAAGCATAGGCATAAAAATTCGCAAACCAACTCCAACAGAACGCCGCAAGTCATAAATATCGGTTTGCTTTAGGCTAGTCCAGGTATTCCCGGCTTCAGCAAAAGCCAAACCAAATATTGTGGGATTTGGTGAAATTGGCACTCGAAGTTCTGTTGAATACTTAAACATAACCTTTCCGCCGGAACGACCAACGGAACCCCCGGATAATGGGTCGTCATATCCACGTAACGAAATCGATCTCGAAAGTCCTTCACCACCCATGAAGAACAGCTCCAGGAATGGGATATTCTCCTGGTCGTCTCCAAATCCTTCGATATAACCTGCATGTATATTGTTAAACAATACAAAATTTAAAAACAGCGGTGTAAACCATTCGTTTTGAATTATATGTTTATGAAACGCAACGTTACCACCGATGGGACCGCCAGTGACTTCTGTGGAAAGAGAAAAGCGTGAACCCGATGATGGAAATTCAGGTCTGTCCAAGCTATTTCTGGAAATGATCTGAGTGACACCACTTGTCGTCAATGGCCACTTCTGATCAACGATACCACTCGGGTTCAGGTCTATGATACTTTGAATGAAATTAGAAAGATCTGTTCTATCTAAACGATAAATCCAGTCTGCTCTGAAAAAGTTATCCGGCCAACGCAGTCTGCGGCCTAAGCGCAAACTAAAGCCCTGGCTGCGTTGATCATAACCAATAAAAATTTTATCGCGTTTGATGTCAAAAATACTGATGCCAACCAACGTGGGGGAATCACGGAACCATGGTTCGGTAAATGCAAGCTGAAAAGAACGGAATGCACGGCCAAAATTCCAGTCAAAACTCAATGTTTGCCCGTTACCAAAAAAGTTGTTCATGGTAACGCCAATGCTGCCAATTAGCTTATCGCGTTCACTAAAGCCCGCAGACATGTTTGCAGTATCTGTGGATTTTTCTTCCACTTCAAGAAGGACATCAACCTGCTCATCATTAATCGGTTGAACATCGGGGCGTACATCTGCAAAATAGTTCAAAATAAAAATTTCACGTTGGCTTCGCACCAAAGCCTCACGACTAAAGGTATCGCCAGGGTGAAGTCTAAGCGACCGCCGAATGACTTTTTCTTTGGTTTTTGTATTTCCGGAAATATGAATTTTATTGATGGTAACGGCATTTCCTTCGGTGACCCGAAAATGAACATCAACCGTATCTACACTTGTTGGTTTTTCTTGCGGCTCAATTCTTGACCAAATGTATCCGGCATCATAATAAAGGCTTCCAATTTTTTCAAATACTGCAACTTCAACCTTTTCCTTGTTGTAAACATCGCCTTTTTCAAACTCAAGAAACTGTGAGAGGAACTCTTTTTCGTAAAGCTTATTACCTTCCCAGGAGATGTTGCCAAAATAGTACCTGGTGCCTTCTTCTACCCAAACATCAATGAACATGTCCTTTTTTTCCGGACCGTAGTAAATTGAGTCCCGCACGACTTCAGCGTCGCGAAAGCCTTCTTTGCTATAAAATGCTATTAAGTTTTGCTGATCTTCTTTATATTTTTCTTTATCAAAATCCCCTCCGCCAAAAAATAAAAACCCATCTTCTTCAGTATCTTTAAACTGTTTTCTAAGTTTTTTATCGGGGAAATTTTCGTTGCCATGAAAACGTATCTGTTTTATGACAACCTTATTGCCTTCATCGATTTTGATGCGTAATATTTTACGGTTTTCTTTTTTGCCATCGCGAATGGAAGAACTTATTTCAGCGAGGAGATAGCCCTTTTCTTCATACAGAGCTTTTATTTTCTTTTCAGCTTTTTTAATTTCTGTAGGGCTAATGACCTGGCTTCTGTAGAAATCAATTTCTTTTTCCAGATCTTTCTTTTTCAGTTTATCGTTGCCCTCTAATTCTACTTTTTCGAGCCGGGGGTATTCCTGAACTTTTATGGTTATATAAACCGAACTCACTATTTCCTTATCGAGCAGAATCTTTATGTCGGAAAATAGGTTAAGCCCCCAAAGCTGTTTAATGGCTTTCTGAATGTCTTCGCCGGTTACGACTTCGTTTTCAACTAACCCGGAATTTAGCTTGATAAAATTGGGGTCGGCGGTTGTATTGCCTTCCACGGTTATGGATGCAATTTTTATATTTTTTCGTCCGGAAACCTGCCCTTGCAAAAGATCCGATTTACCAAGAAAAATTAAAGCCCCTATGAGAATGATTCGGGTAAAACACTTTAGCATCAAAATAATACTCCTGAAAATCTCTGTATAAAAAACAAGAATTTATAATTAACAAATTTTCTAACAATTATCAAATATAAAAGTTCAATTGTTTTGAATCTTTTTAAAAAGGAAAGGAGTGCCTGAGCCAGATTTTTTTGTCGTCTTTTCGGGTTTCGAACAGCGTATTATAGTCGTACTCCATTTGTAACAACCATTTCGGAGTCAGACGATATTCTAGCCCGACAATGTGCTGCATGCCAACTCCCTTGTCGGTAAACTGATAATCTATTCCGGCTTTTAATTCGCCGTGATAAAGAAGATAAACATCATCCGTCAGATACTTACCGAGTATCAAACGACTACTCCGCAGAAGCGCCAGGGAGGAATTAAGCTCTTCATTGTTACGGCCTGAATCTAAAAAATTTTGTGCAATTGAATAACTAAAGCGGACGACATCGAGTTGGAGTTTGCGCTCGAGTTCGCGCTCAATTGGTCGCAAAAGCGGTCTGAATAAAAAATTATCCGTGCTGGAGCCAACCGCCTTCCGGGCCTGGTCATCGATGGTTTCGACAGAATATCCAAGCTGCTCCATCAAGTCAGTCTGTGTTTCTTCAAACCCGGGATATTCTGATGACAACTTGATATTTATTCGATCCCATCTGCCCTTGGTAACTTCTTCGTGGGTCAAGTCATCAACAGTGAACAGAGTCAGGAACACATCAGTTGGGACATTTGTCGAGTCTCGAAGGACTGTCCAGGCTTTACCATAACAAATAGGATAGAGTGAGGATTGATTAAATTCGGCTCCCATTTTGTCCACGCGAAAACTCAAATCATAGTACTCAATCTCACCACGAGTGGACTCGCCTTTTCCGGCAATTGTGAAGGTTGAATCCTTCATAACTCCGTTAAATTGCAAATAACTAACTTCTTGATCGACTTCCATATTAACATAAACGCCGGTGTTAAACTGACGAACATACCGCGTATCTTTTCCGGAGGTTGCATGAACGTCCCAGTTGATGTTGTTCATAATATTTTCAACTATTTCGTTGCCCTCACCCTCCTCGAACGGAAACATAAGATTTGCGCTATGCACGGAAACCAGACCGCGTACATTCGGTCTGGCCCAGGGACCGGTTATAAAGAATGGCTCCCCTTCAGTGTACCCAGCCAGGTTATAGTAACCCACTTCACCCTGATCCATCAGGCCGGGAATATGAAGCCGAAGGCCTTGCGGATCTGTTTCAAGAATGAGTGCGCCCAGATTCATATCGTAACCACCCAATCTTAGCGGTTCATAACTGCCATGATCAAGCCCCGCAACATTATTGGTATTTGATATGGAGAAACTTCGACCCGCGATGGTACCTGTTAATTCTTTAATATCCAGAAAATAATCCTGCTCTCTAACTTCAGCCTTACCGGTAAGATTTTCAATTTTTTTTGCAACATCACTCAAAAACAATTCACCATCTTCAAAATTTAAGGTAGACCCGGTGAAGTCAGGTTCTTCGTAGACACCTCTTAATTTTAAATCCATATGGCCGGTACTTTTAGAGCCTTCAAAAAGATCTGCCATATCAGGGAGAATGGACAAAAAATTCCCATCCCCGGCTAAGTCGATTACCATTTCTTGATCACCAGTCAGGGGCAAAGTTGAACTCCCCTTTAGCACAAACTCACCATCTTTTATTAATTCAGCATTACCTGCATGAAACTTTCTATTTGCAAAGTACGAACCGTTCTGATTATTCTCATCCCCAAATCTAAAAACAGCTTCATCAAAATTCATCATCAATACCTGAGGATTACGAACCAAAATATCGCCATACAAAGGTACGTTCGGAAATTTTCCTTTCATGGAAACCTGAATTGTGGCTTCACCTGCAACTATATCTTCTCTGTTTGCCAGCAAGCTTAACAAATCTTCAATTTTTACATGCGTTCCCGCGATATTGGCATCTAGATATTCATTGCTCAAATCAAATTTGGCATCAGCCCTTAAATTCAAACCCTCAATATCTTCAACAAAAAGTTTTTTAATCCAAAGCTGAGGTTGGTCGTACTCAAACTCCATTTGGCCTTTTAACGGGCCAAGACCTCTCAAAAAACTATCGAGTAGCCATGCGTTTCCAGTATACTTCGTAACTCCTCGACTACCTTCCATTGTAATCGAGCCAAATAAATTACCTCGATATTGCTCGGAATTATTTTGGCCCAGAATTGATAACAAAAGCGAAAGGTCAAGTGAAGATATGTTGAATTTACCCGTGACTAAATCGTCGCTATTATTGGGGTAGCTAATAGATCCCGATAACCAGTCACCGATTTCCAATTCTTTGAGGATCGTCCATTCTTCCAACTTTTCAAGCAAAAAAGTTCCACTAACTTTCTTTTCCGTATTTGGCAAAAGATGAATGTCACCATTTACAATTCTATCCGTTTGGTTTGAAGTATTTGAATTGGCCTCTATCTGAAAAATCTTTTCGTAATTTTTTTTGCTAAATCCATCTAAATTAATATTAAGGTCATCCCAATATCCGTCAGAGTAAAAATTCATATTGAAACGTTTTTTCACAAAACCGAGCAGTTGATTGTTTACAATTGTAAATAACTCCTCAACGTTTTGGCCGTCAATACCTATATAAGGCCTTACAAAAATGCTATCTACAGAAGCGTTCACATAAAATTTACTGTTCCTGGCGCCAGTATTTAAAACAAAGCGACCAAGGTGGTATCTAAAAGAACCTTCAAGCTCATATTGTGTTTCTAAAGAATCTGCTTCAAAGTTCAAATTGTATTCACCGGTGCTTACCGGTGCCAACAAATTGCCGAAAATACTAATTTGGGATGTTGCAAAACAAGACGGGCTGTTTTTTAAGCCAAGGCTTTGTATTTTTTCTGTAAGATCACCCGAAAGATTTAGATCAAAGTTTATCGGTTTTTTTTCTGAATTAAAAGCAATAGTGCCTACTCCGGTAGCGTTAACCCGATCATACGCGAGGTTAATTTTATTAAAATTAAGATACGAGTCCCGAAGTTGTAGATTAATGAGTATATCTCTAAAAGTAGTGTTGAAAAAATTGAGGCTATCTGAAACCACAGTTCCGTGAATTATTGGTGAAGCCAACCCACCCTTAACCTTTACATCAATCTTAGTAAACCCATTAAAAGGTAACTTCTTCTCGGGCAAAAACTGATTTAAAAATTTGCCAACGTTAACATTGTTTGAACTTAAGTTTAAATCCAATGTTGGTTTTAAAATATTATTGATACGCCCGGATAGCTTAAAAGGAGAACCATTTATGGTTTGAGATGCATTTGTTAATTCAAGATTCAAATCTTTGATTTCAGTCTCGAAATTAACATTCTGGAGATAAAGGTTTTCTGATGCGATTTGAATCTCACCGTCTCTTAAAGAGAGCGTCCCATCAACACCAAAACCATGTGAAGGGTTTGGTTGTTCGGTGATAGTTAAATGACCGTTAACATAGCCGGATTGCACATCGAGATATTCAGGCAACAACAAAGGTAATTCATTACCTAGCTTATAATCATGCAAATCGATATTAATATAGTCTAACCCACCTCGGTCAAGATCTAACTGGCCGTACATGACCATATTATACTCGTTGGTTTCAAAGAGATGTCCGGCAACCCTGATCCAGGCATACCCTTTACCATTGGTATACGCCCAGCCATTTATCTTCTTAGAAAGCTGCCAGGATTCACCTGAAACAACATCCTGTATTTCAATTTCACCCTCAGAAATTGTAATTCTTTTGATGAAATCATATTCTTTAATAATCTCTCTGTAGGCTTTCTCAGCTTCATCGGATAATTGCAAGGATAGATCAACATCTTGTTTTTTAATATCGCCGGGATCGTAGAGTAATTTCAATCTTGGTTGAAAAATGGTAATTTCATCTGCGGTGCGCTCGGGAGATGTGCTGTTTTTCAATAAACCGGTGAGACTATAACCCAACCTAAGTTCTTTTATCCAAACTTCATAAGGCGCATCCTCAAATGTAATTTGGACGCCTTCAAGATTCACGTTTCCAAACCCAAAATTGATCTTGTCGACGCTGAAATTTTCGCCGGCTACAGATTTTATTTTTGAGATTAAAAAATCTTTAGCACTGCCATTGAGATTGAAAATATTCCAAGCGCTGTAAATGACAAAAGTGAGGAATGCCAGTAAAGCAAAGGTTGTCAGCAGAATCTTTCTAAACATAACTTTAGAAGATTTGAATACGTCGAATAGATTTTTGAATTATGCGGTAATTTTTACTGCTGGAGTTCAGGCTTGAGTTGAGCGCTGACTTTGCCAAACCTGCGCTCTCGTTGTTGATACCCCTCAATAGCCTTAAAAAACTCCATTTCACGAAAATCCGGCCAGTAGGCATTGGTAACATAAATTTCTGTGTAGGCAAGCTGCCAAAGCAAAAAATTGCTAATTCTGAATTCCCCACTTGTTCTGATAAGCAGGTCAGGGTCAGGAATGTTTGCGGTGAATAAGTGTTGGGATAAAATATCTTCATCAATGTCTTCAATTGCAATTTCACCAGCCTGAACTTTTCTCAGCAAGCGTTTCACAGAGTGAGTAATTTCTTTACGGCTGCTATAACTTAAGGCCAAATTAAGCGTTAAACCGGTATTATTTCGGAGCAAGCGCATGGCACCTTCCATACCCTTACGAGCAGGAAGTGGTAAGTCATGTAAATTACCGATTACGTTCAATCGAACGTTATTTTTTTGCAACTCATTTATTTCAGCTCTTATCGTCTGCAATAACAATCTCATTAAAGCAGACACTTCACTTGCCGGACGGTTCCAATTTTCTGTCGAAAATGTGTAAAGTGTGAGATACTTTACATCAATCTCACCACATGCGCGAACTATTTCACGTACAGAATTAATCCCTTCCTTATGGCCATCAACTCTTGCCAACCCACGTTCACATGCCCAGCGACCGTTACCATCCATAATAACAGCCACATGTTCAGGAATATTTCCGCAGGTCAAAATTCTATTTTTTATCTGAATTTCATCCATGATTGCTTATACCATTGATTGATAAATCATAAATTTAAACTTAATTGAAAATATAATTAAAGTCAACATAATTCCTTATTTAGCTTCTATATCGGAACAAAGGCAAATTGCTTTTGTATTGGCTGCAAAATAATTCTTAAAACCGAAGCTTCAATGGTGATTCCAACATTAAAAACTATAGACTTTTAACGCTCCAAATTTAAATATTTTCCATAATTCTACCGAATACATTTAAAATTAGGCGAAAAATCAATTCACTTTTTTATTCTTGACAAGTCTGGTATTTATGCTTAATCTTCATACAAGCAAACAATTTAATTAATCTAAACAATAACCCAGGTAAAAATGAACAGAAAATTTCAAGTTATTTTCCTGATACTAATTTTTCAGATTATCGTTCAAGCTTTATTTAGCCAAAGTAATCAAGGGTTGCGAGAGAACTTATTCAACGAGACGGACAAACTTCTCGCACAAGCAAAATCTGAGCAGGCAAATGTCCTTTCTCCTGTAACTTTCGCAAATGCAATTAAGCGGTATAATCAAGCACTAAAAGAATTCAATGACAAGAAGCAAATAAAAAACATACAGACTAAACTCAATGACGTAAGAACAAAACTTAAGATATGCCTGAATACTGCCAAGCTTGGAAAAATTGCTTTTGCAACTACTTTGAAAGCACGTGAAGATGCGCTTAAGGCCAATGCAACAGAATATGCATCCGAGATTTATGATGAAGCGGAAGATAGTTTTATTTCGTCCACAAAAAAGCTTGAGCGAAATGATGTGAAAGGTGCAAAAAAGAAAATTCCAGAAATTGACAACTTATACCGGCAAGCTGAACTGAACGCCATTAAAGTTAGTATTATCGGGACTGTACGTAATTTAATACGGGAAGCCAAACAAGTGGATGCGGATGAGTACACACCCATCACTTACGCAAATGCCTTAAAACATTTGAGTGAAGCTGAATCAATCCTAAATAGCAATAGAAGGTCGGCATCAAGCGCCAAAGAAAAAGCTGAAAAAGCTGAAATTGAGGCCAAGCATGCTATTTACTTAACCAAAGAAATCAAGCGTTTAAAAAAGAACGAAAAGGAATGGGAAAACTTTATTCTGAATAGAGAGATTTACATAGAGCAGATCGCCGAGGAATTAGGCTTTGAAGCTCACTTTGATGAAGGTCTCGACAGACCGCTTCAAGGAATTTTCAATATCGCAAAGCTGTTGCAGGAAGACAAGCGGCAATTAATAAAAGAAAACCAGGAAAAAGACAACGAAATCAAACAGTTATCCGATGAGTTGCAGAAATACCGACAAAGAGAGCAAGGGTTACAAGCTGAACTTGAAGAAAAACAATACCGGTTGGAACTAAAACGGAAACATGAAGAGTTGATCGAGTCCGTTGAAAAAATGTTCTCGAACAGTGAGGCCGTCGTTTTAAGAAAGAGTGATGATCTAATTGTGAGACTTATCGGGCTGACATTTCCTTCCGGTAAAAGCACCATAAAACCGGAATTTTTTAGCTTGCTTGCAACTCTACAACGCGCGGTTAGAAAATTTACAAATTCACCGATCTCAATTGAGGGTCATACGGATGCCCTTGGCGATGACCGCTATAATGAAAATTTATCGTACGAACGTGCAATTGCAGTTAAGCAGTACTTACTAGCCAATATGGGCTTGGATGATTCACGGATAAATGCTGTAGGATTTGGAGAAACAAGCCCAATTGCCAGCAACGAGACTGCCACCGGACGGGCACAAAATCGCCGGATAGATGTTGTTATTACACTACGAAAGGGGAATTTATAACAAGCGCCGGAACAAAGAATTTATACAATCGTTTGTTTGGTAATAAATTAGTTGTTTTTTGCACTACTTTTTGTTAATAATGCAAATGAAATTTGTTACGCCTAAGAGGTTATTTTTATGAAAAATAGATTTGGTATTGTTCTTTTTGTAATAATTTTAGCATTTCCGGTTCTTTTGTTTGGACAGCTTAAGCAAAACACAAAAACAAATTTTTCCAAAGCGCTTAGTACGCCTACGGTACAAAACATTGTAAGCCTTATTGGACTCGATCCTAACAAATTTTCTATGAGTCACAGCTACTCCCTTTCTTTTTCCGCAATGGGTGGGCAAGGTTACAATCAGAGTCTTTATCTGAATACAATGCAGTATCAACTCTCCGGACCGTTGTCATTTCACTTACAACTGGGGGTACAACACCATCCTTTCGGCAATCAGATCGGGGATAATCAACTTCAAAACAGCGCATTTGTTTCAAGCGCCGGTATGGAATACAAACCAACAGACAATGTAAAATTGCAGTTACAGTTTAGCCAAAGACCATCGTCTTATTATAATATGAATCGGGCGTTCATGGATCCAATATCACGAAACAGAGATTTTTTTGACGCTCCATCAAAAAGCGATGAAGGCGGAGATAGCAACTAAGACTTACGAACACCACCAATTTTTCGAGGAGGAGGATGGTTAAAAGACGCCGCAATACGAGCGCAAATTCACGTACAAAAAGTTCGCAAAAACGAACCAAGAGCAGGGGTAAGTCTCCCAGTTTAAGAGAAAAATTTCAAACCACGGCGATTTGGGGATTAGGCTTAATTAATCTCGCCCTAATTTTTTCATTGCTTTCTAACTTTATGGCTGCACCAAATGAGACTCCACTATCCTCCGGGTTAAATAATGCAACACCCCCCGTGGTAAGTCAGGAACCAATAACAGTGGAGGTTCTGAACGCTTGTGGCGTTAACGGGCTTGCCAATGAAGTCTCCCAGTTTTTGAGGAGTCACAACTTTGACGTTGTCAACGTTGGGGATTACAGTGGAGGTTGGAACCTGGACAATACGCTTATTTTAGATCGAGTTTCATTAAGTCGCAAAAATGCCCTTTCAGTAGCTTCAGTCTTGGAGGTAGGTGACCAGCAAGTCATTCCCGAGTTAGAGGAATCTATACAACTCAAAGTCACTATTCTCATTGGCAAGGATTACAAAAAACTCAAGCTTTTTGCACAGCGTTAGTGGCTCAAACAAGCACCTTTTTACTCAAGAACACCTCCCGAATTTATTCAATACGACTTTCCCAAATTTAGCCTGAATAATTCATTGCCACTAAGCCAGTAAGGGGACACAAAGATTTAAAAATAAAAGTGTTAAGAAAAATTTTGATCCATAGCATTTTAATTTTTAAAACACCTTCTTCCATAACTTTGTGAATCTTTATGACTTAGAGTCTTCGTGGCAAAATTGATGAATAATAGAAGTTAGAAAAGTCTTGAATTTAACCATGCCTTTCACTAATTTCGCAATCCGTTTTATTTTACATTAACCCATCTTATGATGTAGGAAAATCCAATGCCAGTAACAACGATAGAATGGGTAGACGATCACATAAGGATGATAGATCAAACGAAGCTTCCCGGTGAACTCATCCATCTTAAAATAAAAGAAATTGATATTCTGGCAGAAGCCATTAAATCGTTGCGAGTTCGCGGCGCACCCGCTATAGGAATAGCAGGAGCGTTTGGTATTGTGCTTGAAAGCCAAAAATTTGCAGGTGAGAGCAAAACTTCTTTTTTTGCTATGCTGGAAAAAACCACGACCTATTTAAATGCCACGCGGCCAACAGCAATCAATCTTTGGTGGGCTTTAAACCGAATGAAAACTTTGGGCGATAACCACAAAGATAAGTCGATTAATGAAATCAAGGCATTACTCAAACAGGAAGCCTTAAATATCTGGGAAGATGATCGAAAAATTTGCCGTTCGCTGGCCGAACATGGAGCGGAAATAATTCACGATGGCTATAATATTCTGACGCACTGCAATACAGGTGCCCTTGCCACCGCAGATTACGGTACGGCGCTGGGTGTCGTTTTTACAGCACATGCTCAAGGCAAAAAAGTTCATGTTTACGCCGATGAAACCCGGCCGCTTTTGCAAGGCGCGCGTCTCAACACCTGGGAGCTTATGCATGAGGGCATTGATGTAACCCTGATTTGCGATAATACCGCCGGGGTTGTTATGCAGAAAAATCAGGTCGATTGCGCAATTGTCGGCGCTGACAGAATTGCTGCCAATGGCGACGCTGCTAATAAAATCGGCACTTATAGTGTGGCCGTTTTATGCAAGCATCACAACATTCCATTTTATATTGCCGCGCCTTATTCAACCATCGATTTCAATACAAAAAGCGGAAAAGAAATACCAATAGAAGAACGCTCGCCCGACGAAGTGACCAACGGTTTTGGCAGAAGAACTGCACCGGAAAACACAAAAGTTTTCAGCCCTGCATTCGACGTAACACCGCATGAACTCATCGAAGGAATTATCACTGAAAACGGTATCATCCGGCCCCCTTATGACATCAACCTCAAAAAGTATGCGACCTCGTAAAATTAAAACCCTGTTACTTAATCTGGCTTTGAGCATGACACTCATGGCTATTTTGTCCGGGTGCGCACCTGCCGAAATTAACTCAGGAAAACTCTATTTAAGAAACCAGAACTGGGAAAACGCGATTCAGCAACTTGAACTTGCTGTAGATCGTCACCCCAACAATGCCGAAGCAAGATTTCTTTTGGGTAGAACTTATGGCATCAAGTCCCGTTTCAAAGAAATGAATACCCAATTTGATAAATCCCTTGAGTTGTCGGGCAAATTCAAAAAGAAGATTGCAGCAGATCGTGAACAACTTTGGATACAAAAGTACGATCAAGGTCTCAAAGCAATGAATAAACAGGAGCACGAACAAGCAGAAAAACTTTTCAAAACCGCAATTTTGATTTCTCCCCATCGCGATGATGCCTACAAAAAACTGGCATTAACTTATTTAAGTTTAGAAAAAAACCACGAGGCATCGCGACTTTATACCAGGCTTCTTAAACTAAAGCCAAATGACATTGACATTCTGTCCTCGGCCGCAAATTTAAACTACAGCCAGAAAAAATATAGTGATGCGATACCAATTCTTTTGAAAATTATAGACATGCAACCAAAACATCGCGATGCTTTAGCAAACCTGGCTTTATGCTATGATGCTCTGGGAAAAACAGAAAAAGCCGGAGTTGCTTTCAGAACTGCAATTATTGCAAACCCGCAGGACAAAGATCTAATTTTTCTTTATGGGGCACATTTATATAAAAAGGGAGACTACGGCGCGGCGATTCAAATATTCACTCGGATTCTTGACCGTGATCAGGATGACTTTGAGGCTGTTTCCAATATTGGCAGCGCCTATCTCGCCATTGCCGAAAAATATCG
>JAJDAE010000310.1 GCA_029262035.1 Candidatus Zhuqueibacterota bacterium | reverse complement strand
TTGCGTAGATTAAGGAAGTTATTATCTTCAGGAATGAAAGATCAACGCCACATATGAAGCAGCAAAAAAACATAAGTTTAGCTGTTGCCAGCTATTGCCATTACACCCACCCCTCGGCCAATAGTGAGCGCAATATTATTTCCGGGGAAATCCCATTTCCACAACTTGGCGCCAAAGGTCAGCTTTTTATTGAATCCCTCGAGACCGACGATCCTGAATTAAATAAAGCCCACCAACTCGCCCGCCACATTATCACCGAAACCTACTACGCCGATAAAAGCTTCAAAATCAGCACCAGTCTGGATAATGCCTTTATGGGTGCACTGCAAGCTGTTGATGAAATTTACGAAGCGCAAAACTTTATCGACAAAATTCGAATCACCACGCTGATTATGACCCGGGAGGGCTTCTACATCGCGCATCTTGGCGAATCATTGGCCTACCAGTTCTCTAAAAGCGGCATCCGCAGACTGGGGTTTTCAGCATCGGAATTGTCGGAGACAACCGCGAAACTTGATTCTACCAATTACGGGCTGGACTTAAGCCGCGGCACCAAATTTCGCCGGCGAACAGATTACATCATGCGCAAGGCGCTCCATGTTGGCGAAGGCTATTTATTGAGCTCAGATCTTCTGTTGAATGAAACTCTGTTGCAACTCGGCAAAATCCTTAAAAGCAATTCAAGAACACCAATCGCCAATAAACTGGAAAAGGCAAATATACGCCAGCAGGTGAATTTACAGATTGTTAAATTTCAGCGTCAATTACCTCTTTTGGGTCGGATTGCCGCCAGTAAAACCCTGTATGCCGCTGCCGCGTTAGTTTTGATTTTAGTATTAATCAGACCCGTTGCGCTTGACAATCAAAAACCTAAAATTGATGTCATAAAAGCCGCTCCACAATCTTTCGTGAGCAAAGACATTCTGCCCGTTAAAGTACCCGATCTTTTCGTTGAGGAAAAGAAAAAGGAAGTTATCACCCCGCCTCCTCCCGTAAAAACGAAGACTCTCAGCCCACAGCCGGAATTAATAAACTTACCAAAAACCAGAGATGTAAAAAATGAAAGAAACAGAAACCAGGACAACACATTAAGCGGACTCTGGGATTTTATAAACCTGTCAAAGAATGATTATCAGTACAACAAAAATAGAATTTATCTAAAGGACAGCCAAAACATTAAAAAGATAGTTTACAGGACAGAAGCGCTGAAAAATTTTTCAATTTCTGTGGATACACAGATTTTGCAGGAGACTCACAGGGGAAGGCACGGCTTGGTTTTTGGCTATAAAGCCATGAAAAAGAGTCCTTACGAAACATACTACCTATTATCTATTCATAATAATAATGAGATTTTATTGCAAAAATACTCTGCGTTTAAAAAGACTATTATTAAAAAAGTTCCTATCGATCCCTTCCTTGCAGACAGGATTAACGATACCCAGCTAAAATTAACCTGCCGGGGAGCGTTCATTACCTTTTCTGTTGATGGCTTAATCCTCCTTGAGTGGCGCAGTTTTGAAGTGGTCGAAGGCTTGGCTGGAATTTTTGCATCCCCTAATCTGGCGGTAGCTTTCTCAAATTTTAAGCTTCGTAAATTGAAGTTATTTAATTAACGTCAGTTCGACCTAAGAAAAAAGTACTGCCCACTATCATTCCAGTTGCCTGTTTTTTAGGCATACCGGAATGACTGGAAATCTGGATTTTTAATTTAAATCGAACTCAGATTGTAAAAAAAGGCCAAAACCTTTTCCAGCCCAACTTACTCTCTTCCCTCTTCCACCAATTCAAGTATCAGGATATAGAAACTTTTAAATGCGATAAAAAAATCAACATCTCCCTGGTTCCAGGCACCTGTATTTATTGAAATTATTGACCATCCTCAAAAAAAACATACATCCATGGAATAAATTAAAAAACACTTTGGTCTAACCTGCAAATTTGAAATTACTCACTTAAAAGAAAGGATACAAAAAATGAAAGCTACTCAACAATTATTCAGCTTCGTTTTAATTGGCTCAATGTTAGCCTTGTCTGTAAATGTCTTTGCGCAACCGAATTCTCACCACAGAGGAGAGGGACGCGGAGGCGGCATGTTCAAACATAAAATGCATGGCGCAGGCGGTGGCATAGAGCGTTTTGCAGAAGAACTTGGCTTGTCCGACGAACAACTCAAAAAACTAAAAACAATTAAATTTGATGCAGAAAAAAAGGCTGTTGTGAAGCGCTCAGAAGTAAAACTTGCTCACATTGAGTTACGCGAATTCATGCAGGCAGATAATCCGGACAAAGGCGCAATTAAAAAGCAGGTTGAAAAAATCGGCCGCTTGAAAACCGATATGATGCTGGCTAAAGTGGATAAAAAATTTGCAGTTAAAAATATATTAACCGATGAGCAGCAAGCCAAGATGAAAAAGCTCAGAAAAGAACGGTTTAGCAAATCCAACCGGGGAGATAGAAAAGGACGGCGGCATGGATTTGGTTTTAACGATGATGAATTTGAAGGTTACTTTTTGGGCGGCATAGATGAAGATTCCCGGATAGAGCCTTATGAAGAACAAGAATTGTAAAATATAATTACCTCCGTGCTATACCTAAGGGGACAGCCAATTAAGGCTGTTCCCTTTTTTATTTCAAAATTCGTAACATTTTCTTTTAATTTTATGGAATTCTTTTTATTTTGAACCTATATTAAAACGTGTCCATTTTCGGATTGTAGGGTTCTAAACTCTATCTCAATAAAACTTAACCGAGTAAAGAAATGAAAACTAAATTACAATATCTCGTCTTATTAATTTTATGTCAGGCTTTTGTGTGGAATTGTGCAGGTGTAGACAATCCCTTTGAACCAAATGATGTCACCGAAGTTGCCATTCGCAATGGCAGTTTTTCACCCTCCAGTGTAACAGTTGCCGCTGGTGAAACTGTGCGATGGACGAATGAAGACAGTGAGGTCAGAACTGTCGAAAGCGGTACACCTATGGGGCCAACTTCAGTTTTTAACCTAAACACGCTTCAACCTGGAGATTCGGATGATTTTACTTTTAACACAACTGGCACCTTTCCTTACTATTCTTCCATAACAGGTGCAACCGGTCGTGTTGTTGTAACAAATTAACCTGCCTCCATTTGGCAATCGCTCTTCCTTTTATCTAATCAAATTAAATAATTCAGGATATAATTATGCTTCTATTTCGACTCATTGCAATTCTCTCTGTCCCCGTTTTTTTATCCGCACAACTTAGCGCCGGCTCTGCCTGGCCAAATGTAGATGATACGACACGCAAGTCTGTCTTTAAATTTTCAGAAGAATACAAAAAATTTATCTCTACTGCGAAAACCGAACTTACCACGGTTCGGGAGACAATTGCGTTAGCTGAAAAAAAAGGCTTTAAAAAGCTGCAGGAAAATTCACCCTGGCAGCCTGGTGCAAAATATTATGATGTTAACCGGGAGCGTACGATCAGCCTGATTGTGGTGGGCAAGCGCAAGCTGAAGGAAGGCGTACGCGCCATAGCCAGCCACATTGACTCGCCACGCCTGGAGTTGAAAGCGCAGCCCCTATATAAAAGCAACGGATTTGCTCAATTTCAGACCCAATATCATGGCGGCATTAAAAAGTACCAGTGGGCGAATGTGCCCCTGGCCTTAACCGGACGCATCGATAAAACGGACGGCGCCACAGTTTGGATAGACGTTGGCAATAAGCCCGACGATCCTATTTTCATTATTCCCGATATGGCGCCACATGTAGACAGGCAGTATCGTAATCGCAAAGCAAGTGAGGTTTTCAAAGGCGAGGAGCTCGATCCGGTTGTAGGTTCAATACCCGGCAAAGATGATAATATTGAAACCCAAATCATGAAATATCTGGAAAGCACCTACAAAATAACCCGTGCGGATTTTATTTCCGCAGAGCTTTCTCTGGTGCCAGCCATGCAGCCGAGGGATGTCGGTTTCGACCGGGGATTGATTGCAGGCTATGGCCACGATGACCGCTCATGCAGTTACATCGCCATTCGCGCCAGTCTTGCAGTTGAAAACCCGGCATTTACCACAGTATCTTTTTTAGCAGATAATGAAGAAATCGGATCCAGAAACAACACAGGTGCAGCATCTGATTATATCCGTGGTTTGCTCGGCCAGCTGCTTTATCTGGAATCGCCGGATGAATCCAGCGAAAGGCACTTGCGCCTGGTTTTGAAAAACGTGCATGTGCTATCTGCCGATGTAACATCAGGAATCAATCCCATCTTCCCGGGCGTACAGGAAGCACAAAATGCCGCAAAACTCGGACAGGGAGTTCCTATAAAATTATACGGCAAAGGTAGTAACCCCAACAGTGAATTCACTGCCAGGTTTAGAGGCATTCTTGAGAAAGAAAAAATTCCGTACCAGACACACACGTACAAAGTGGATGTTGGCGGCGGCGGCACACTCGGCGGGTTCCTTTCACTTGAGGGTATGGAAGTTTTAGATATTGGCGTACCGATTTTGTCCATGCATTCAACTTATTCGATTTGTTCCAAAATTGATTTGTGGTATCTGTACAAAACTTTTGAAGCATTTTACAGTGACACAAAAAGACTGAATTGACGCTACCCTTCGACTCCGCTCAGGGTGACAAAGTGAGCAATTTCAAAATCACTTAAATGCGAAGCTTCATGGTGCATGGAGTCCGAACCATAAAATATATCAAGTCTATTTATTTTAGGGAAAATTGCAATGCAAGCAATCCTCAATTTTTTTGAAACCATTCCGACCACTTACCGCACAGCAGTCTTAGTATCCGGGCTGGTTGGATTCTGGATTCTGGAAGGCGCCATCCCATTGTTCGCGTTCCAATATTCAAAGGTCAGACATGCGGCGCTCAACTTTTTTTTCACAGCAACGACTTTAATTATTAATTTTACGCTGGCATTTTTAATTTTAAAGACCAGCGATTTTACAACCACAAATCAGTTCGGGCTATTATATCTGGCCAACTTGCCGTTGTGGCTGCATGTTATTCTCGGCCTGTTGTTGCTCGACTTATTTGGCGCTTACTTCATCCACTGGCTTGAGCATAAAGTCAAATGGATGTGGAAATTTCACCTCATTCATCATACGGATACCACGGTGGATATCACCACCGGCCTACGCCATCATCCCGGTGAAAGCCTGTTTCGTGCAGCTTTCACCATCCTGGCTGTTCTGGTTGCCGGGTTGCCCATGGGCGTTGTCATGATGTACCAAACAATGTCAGCGATATTTACACAATTTACGCATGCAAATATCAAGTCACCGACCGGACTTGATCGACTGATTTCAACTATTTTAGTAACACCGAATATGCACAAAGTGCATCACCATTATCAGCAGCCATTAACGGACACAAATTACGGTAATATTTTCTCGATTTGGGATCGGATTTTTCGTACCTTTGCGGAAGTTGATGTAACAACTTTAAAATACGGAATCGACACCCACATGAAAACAGAAGAACACAGCGATGTGAAAAATTTACTGGTAATCCCGTTTCAAGCCTATCGGCCACCGACTTCTTCAAAATTTGATGGAGATAGAAAGCCAGGGATTCACACTGACGAACACGGATAAAAGCTGTAAGCTTTCCTTAACGCTGACGACGCAAAAATACATAGAGGGTTAATTGATTTCTCTGAGTACTCCGCGCCTCTGCGTTATAATTATTTTAATTGGGCGATATAAAAGTTCAATTCTAACGTTTATAACTAAGGGATAAGATATGGTCGAAAGTTTAGTGGGTCTAAATGTAAAAGATCACGAAATGTATCAGAAATACCGGAAAGGCATGACGCCAATTCTGGCGAAGATGGGCGGCGGTTTTCGATATGATTTTATAGTAGAAAAAACATTGCGCGGCGAAGCAGACCATGAGATAAACCGACTGTTTATTATATATTTTCCAAATGCTGAAATCCGTGACAAGTTTTTCTCCAACGAAGATTACAAAGAAGTCAGAACAAAATATTTTGACCCGGCGGTACTCAATACAACCAAACTTGCCGAGTATGAGCTGTAAATCTCCCTTCGAAGGGAGACAGCTTTTCGCTCGTCCAGAGCGCAAAAACAGAGGGATGTTATACACTGATGGCGACAAGTGACGGTACGAAATGAGTAATTTTTTCAATTGCCCAGTCTGTGGCGAAGAAGTAAAAGTTGGCGCCAGGATATGCCCTGAGTGCGGCGCAGATGATACCTCCGGCTGGAAAGAGGAATATGTGCAGCACGACCACATTTACGACAACCTCGATCTGCCGGACAAAGACTTCGACTACGAGGAGTTTATTCAAAAAGAGTTCGGCGGTGAAAAAAAGAAATCCGGCAAAGAATGGCTCATTGCCGCCATCGCCCTCTTTATTATTATTTCCTGGATATTGTTATACATTTTTTAGTATGATATGAAAACCCAAAAACAACACATCAACGCAAAATACGATACCACCAAAATAGAAGAATGCATCGCTCTGCTGGAACACCTGACTCAAAACACCGAGCAACTTACTGATTTAACAGAAGAACAGCGAGTCGCGCTTTTAAAAGCCGCAGGCAAGCTTTCCCGGCCGGATAAAACTGAAGTTCTAAAACGCCGCCGGGATGTTAAAAAATCGCGGCGGGAAATTGTTAAAGAAAGCGACCGGCAAGCACGCGCCACCACGGGTATTCGCAGCGCCCGGGAAGCGACCATATTTCAAGCGCCAGCTCAATTGACAGGAGAAACTCAGAGCTCTAAATCAAAGAATAAGAAGCTCAACTCGCCACGCAACTGCTACGTTTGCAAGGCCAAGTACGACCATCTGCATTTTTTCTATGATTCCATGTGTGAAAGCTGCGGTGACTTCAACTACCAAAAACGATTTCAAACCGCACCGCTGCACGGTCAGGTGGCTTTAATTACAGGCTCCCGTTTGAAAATTGGTTATCAGGCCACGCTTATGATGCTGCGTGCCGGCGCCCGGGTAATTGCCACGACGCGTTTCCCCGTGGATTCAGCCAACCGCTATGCCGCCGAGGATGATTTTGCAGAATGGAGCGACCGCCTGCAAATTTATGGTCTGGATTTACGCCATACGCCCAGCGTTGAAATTTTCGCACGCTACATCGAGCAGTCTTACGACCGGCTGGATTTGCTCATCAATAATGCGGCACAAACTGTACGCCGACCATCCGGGTTTTACGCCCATCTCATGGAAAATGAAACAAAACCACTGCATGAACTTCCCGCAGAAACACAAACTTTGTTGGGCATGCACGAAGACTGCAAGAGAGAACTCGCTCTCTTAGGGGGTGAAGGTACTTCAAGTAATAAAAACTTGCCGGTGGCCTGGAATGTGCAAACCCCAGCTATCGGACTGCGCGCTTCGGCCCAACTTTCGCAAATTCCATACAGTTACGA
>JAJDAE010000309.1 GCA_029262035.1 Candidatus Zhuqueibacterota bacterium | reverse complement strand
GCAAGTGAAAAGGATGAGGAATTACTCGCACTCAAAGAAATGATCGAGAAGGGTGAAATAAAATCAATCGTCGACAAAATTTATCCGATGGAACAAGCTGTCGAAGCTCATCGAAGAGTTGAAACAGAACAAAGATTGGGAAGTGTTGTAATCTCAATAGGAGAATGATGTTTGTTTATTCAAAAATTAGTAAAACTTAAACCAGCTTATTTTGAAGCGCCTTAACAACCGCTTCTGATTTTGAATTAACTTCCAGCTTGCGGTAGATATTTTTTATATGGGAATGAACTGTCCCCGTGCTGATAAAAAGCACAGCGGCAATCATTTTGTAACTTTTGCCCTGACAGAGTTGAGAGAGAATTTCTGTTTCACGCGATGTCAGTTCTTCAAAAGTTGGTCGCCGAAAAGAAGTGATGACCATTTTTGCGATGGTTGCACTCATGGGAGCACCGCCGTTTGTAACATCTTCAATGCATTCCAGCAACTTGGCCGGTGGCGTAGATTTCAACAAGTACCCGCTGGCGCCCGCACAAAGTGACGCAAATACTTTTGTATCATCGTGATAGCTGGTTAACATCAAAATATCGGTTTCAGGTAACCTGGCTTTAATCACGGCCACACCTTCAATGCCTGACATCCCGGGCAATTCGATATCCATCAAAACAACATCGGGCATTTCATCGCTGATATCAATGATTGCGTTTTCACAATTAACATACGCTCCCACACACTCATATCCTGCGGTGCCATTTATCAGGAGTTGCAGGCCTTGCCGAATATCTTCGTCATCTTCAATTACAAATACTTTTATCACTTGTGGTCTCTTTTATGTTCAACCTATTTACCCTTTTGGGTGCTCATTTAAAATACCCAATTCAGGGTAATTTATCTTAAAACAAACAGAGGTACCCTTTTTAATTGCGGACTTAATCTCCAGTTCACCACCTGCTTTTTCAGAACGGGCGTTCATGTTCAGCAAGCCGTTCCTGTTGCCGTTGTTCTGAATTAAATCCATGTCAAAGCCTGCCCCATCATCTGAAAATTTGATATTCAAAAACTCCATTTCGACAATAACTTGTAAAACAGCCGTATTGCAGTCGGAGTACTTTAAGGCATTGTGCATGGCCTCTTTAAATATGAGGGTAATCTCTCGCTTCAATCCCATGGAAAGGCAAATTTTCTCAAACTCCGGCTGTATTTCCGTAGCAGAAAAATTGATACTTGTATCCTCAAAAAGTGTTTTTCCGAATTCATTTAGATAAACCGTCAAATCGAACAGGGTATCTTTTTCGGGATTGAGGGTCCAGATAAAATCCCGTGTGTCTTTGCCTAAACTATCTGCGGAGTCGATAATTTTGCCTAAATACCGCGTCATGTCGGGCTGGCCGCCATTTATATTCCTGCGCAGCAATTCGGAAAATAACGAAATTTTTGTCAGCTTGTGGCCGAGTTCGTCATGATAATCTTTAGAAACCTGGCTGCGCATTCTTTCCCTTTCCTGAATCCGCACCCGTTCTAAAACTAAAGACTGCTTAACTTTTGCCCGCACTCTGCTTTTATGAAGAACTACAAATGCTAAAACGCAGAACGAAAAAATACTTACCATAAACCATTGAGTCCGCCAAAAAGGAGGCAGCACCTTCAACTTCACCGAAACACCGGCTTCATTCCAAAGGCCATCATTGTTGGAACCCTTCACTTTGAAAATATAATCGCCTGGAGCAAGATTCGCAAAACTCGCAAAACGCTGATTACCGCACAGAATCCAATCATCGCTCAAACCCGCCAATTTGTAAGCATATTGATTTTTTGCAGGATTGGTATAATCCAGCGCAGCAAATTCAAAAGCGATAAACTTGTCATCAGGCGAAATAGTGATTTCCTCTAACTGAAAAATATCCTGTTCCGGCGTGATACTCTTGCCATTTTTTTTGAAGTTTGTGATGACAATGGATGGAATGTGTTTATTTTCTCGAATGCTATCGGGGTTAAAAATATTAAACCCGTTAATTCCGCCAAAAATCATTTCACCGCCCGGGGTTTTATGGTAAGCGCCGGTATTGAATTCATTGCTTTGTAGATTATTTTCCATATCATAATTTTTAAATATCTTAGAATCCAGGTTAAAGCACGAAATCCCATGGTTTGTAGTCATCCAGAGGTTTCGGCGATTATCCGGCATAACGCTGTAGACAACATTATTAGGCAAACCATCCTTTTCCGAGAATCGCGTGAACCGTTCAGTTTTCGGATTAAACCGGTTTAAGCCGCCGCCATAAGTGGCAACCCAAAGCATATCTTCTTCATCTTCGTAAATGGATGTCACCATATTATGGCTGAGACTTGTTCGATTTTTAATATCATTTTTATAAGCGTGAAACTTTCCGGTTTTTCTGTTGAAACGATTCAACCCGCCATGGGTGCCAAGCCAAAGTGTCCCCGCACGGTCCTCAAAAATAACCCGAACTCTGTTGCTACTCAAAGTATTTTCATTTTGGGGGTTATGAGAGTACCTTCTGATAACTTCGTGATTTTGAGTAAATTCAATGCTATTTAACCCACCTCCCCTCGTGCCAACCCAAACAACGCCCTTGGAGTCCTCAAATACATGCCAAATAGAATTGTAACTAATTTGGTTAGAACCATTACCGCGCAAATAGTTTTTAAATTCAGGATGCTCACTCTTTTCAAGCTGGAGAATTTCTTCGGGGTTTTCTATATATTTTTGAATTCTGTCAAAACTGAATCTGTAAAGACCGCCGCCATCTGTACCAATCCACAATAAATTTCTTCGGTCTTTCATTATGGACATAACGCTATTTCGGATTTCTCCCAAACCGCTATTCAGCCAGGAGGGTCTTAAAAAAAGTTTGTTTCGTCGATCAAAAATATTGAGGCCGCCACGTGTGCCAACCCAAAGCAAACCGGCTTTATCCTGCAAAAAAGAATAAACAACCTGATTATGCAGGCTATTTTTTGAAAAAGGATTTCGGCCAAATTTTTGGAAGCTATTCTTTGTAGTATTTACTTTGTTGATGCCGCCCAAAACGGTTCCGATCCAGATAATTCCGGTTCTATCTTCATAAACGCTCTGCACATCATTGGAACTCAAACTCTGAAAATCCTTGCTGATGTTCCGGTAATTCTTAAAACTCTCTAAATCCGCATCAAGCCGCGACAGTCCATTCGCTGTTGCAATCCAGAAAATTCCATCCCGGCCTTGAATCAGGTTCCTGGTAGTCCCGTGGGCGATCTGTGTTATCGATGACTCGTTCTGTAAAAGTCGCTCAATCGTTTTTGCTTTCGGCTTGTTTATGGCGAGAATCTGGATGCCCCAAAGGTCAGAATTTTCGGGCGGCCGACGGTTCCAGTTTTTGTAGGAATGGTTATGGTCGGAACGGTAGCCAGTTGAATAGCTCCCCGGTTTCAGAGTTTTGAGGGCAATGGAAATACGATTCTTAACTCCGCCACCGGCATACCTGGAATTTTTGAAGGTTTGCTGCCAGATAATTTTTCCATCTTCACTTAGAAAACCAAAATCATTTGGTTGCCGCCCACTGACTTCACCCATCGAAATAATGAGCACTTGCGTTTTCTCTGTTAAGAGAAAATTCTGCTCGAGTTTCAAATTGTTTCCGGCTTTTAAGATTTCCGCAATCGTATTTTCCCGTGTCTTTAAACGGCGGATATTTTCAAGCAATCGTTTATCGTAAGTTGTAACAAAGCTGTCGGGATATGTTCGATATTCATGGAAAACCATTTCCTTTTTGTCTTGTTCGTTTTGGCGGAATGCGGGTCTATCGGAACCTGATAGATAAGAATAAGAAGCAAATACCGGATTGGGTGAGGTAGGTTCATGCGCAACTTTTGAAGAGTCGGAATATGAATTCAAATGAACTTTGTTTAAACCACCGCCGAGCGTGGCTATCCAAACCGACTCATTTTCATCCAAAAAAATATCTGATATGTTATTTGAACTTAATTTATAAGGTGGTTTAATTTCTTGCAAGTGGTCTTCAAGCCAGACTTTCTCACCACTGGAAATTTTATAAATCTGTGCCCCCCATAACTCAGGCAGGTTCGGAGGCAGGCGGTTCCATTTTTCAAATGAATGACTGTCGTCCGAGCGATAACAGAGAGAGTAATTACCCGGCGTCAGTTTTAAGGTTACAATCTGAATACGATTTTTTATCGCCCCGCCCGCGTACCTGGCTTTTTCAGGATTCATTTGCCAGATGGTTTTGCCGTCCTTTTCTAACCAGGCATAGTCCCTCAGACTATCGGCTTGTTCTCCGGAAGCAAACAGTACAAACTCCGTAGTCTGATTCAGATTAAAATTGGATTTAATTTCCCTGGAATCTCCAATTTTCTCCAGCGCAATTAATGGCTTTTTTCTATGCTGCATGGAGAGCAAAAAATCATAAACTGCTGAAGTATATCCTGCGCCAATCGGATAATTGAGGGCATAAATATGTTCAATTTGATTTCTTTTTCTGTTCAAAATATTGATACCGCCACCCCTGGTACCTATCCAAAGATTACCTTCCGGATCTTCGCAAAGTGCAGTAACAACAGGATGACTAAGAGACATTAATGCATTAGGCCTAAAGCCAATTCGGGTGAATGTATCAGTTTCTGGATTCAAACGGTCCAGTCCATTTTGGGTAGCAAGCCAGAGTACGCCTGCGCTGTCATGATACAAGTCATTCACAAAACTGTTGCTTAGAGTTGCCGCGTTAGATGGGTCGTGATAAAATCGTTTAAATGTCTGAGTTTTAGGATCGAACCGGTTTAAGCCATCGGCCGTTGCAATCCATAATCGTTTCAATTGATCTTCATAAATTGTAAAAATCTGGTCGTTTGAAATTGAGGTAATGTCATCGGGGATATGTCTATACACGGTGAATGTGTAGCCGTCGTAACGGTTTAATCCGTTCAATGTTCCGAACCACATGTAACCGCGATGATCCTGCAAAATTGCATTGACCGTACTTTGCGATAAACCATGCTCTACGGACAACCGCTCAAAGTAAACCTGGCCTGCCTGAGAACTGGCTGATTCAAAAATTAAAAGGAGACACAAAAAAGCTAAACACCAATTTAATATCGATTTCGCCATAATTAATTGAGAAACTTAAATATGAAATGAAAAGTTACATCATAAAATATACAAGTAGAGAATCTGTTCTAACCTGATGTTATTTAAATACCGCTCAGGTGAAGAATAAATTCCACGTAAACTGTACTTCTAGGTAATTTACAACGAGTAAAAACGGGGAGGAGTTGCCATAAAAATAGTTAAAAATGGGAATCAGAAACGACAAGTCATGGCTTACTTCTTTGCAGCACCTGCTCCGCAGTTAATCCGTATAGTGGTGGGGCTGTTTCTCCCAGGAGTCCTAAATAAATAAAGATTTGCCCTCTGTGATGTATTTCATGTTCTATCATTGCCCTTAACCATTTCCAGAGGGTGATAGCAACACCGCCCGGTGTAATGCATTTTTTATTCAAATCTTCAGTCGTAAGTTTTGAAAGAATCTCGATAGATTCCCCATGCAAAGTATTCAGAAATTCTAATGTTTCTTCATAGCCGGCGGCTAGTTCGCGCCCATGTCCCGGGTATATGCTTGGCCGGAATTGCGCATTTTCTGCATACATGTAGCGCTCAATTGTTGCCAGGTGTCTTATGGTATCTCCAAAGGTAAACTTCCCTTTCTTATATGTCCATTCTATTTGATCCGGCGGAATACACTGAATAACACTTAAAGTCCTCGAACGTATTTTCCCGTAATAATTTAGAAATATGTTTATATCTTTAATTTCCATGATTCACCTTTTAATTTGCGTTCTGCCTACCCCGAAGATAAAGCAACATTGTTCCAAAATCAAGCAAACTACTAAATTTGACATTCAAAAGTTATTTACTTGAATTAAAAAAAAGCATGTGGAATCTTCTCATAAAGATGAAGCCTATCCCTGTTTTTTCGAAACCAGCTAAAAAATTTCTCTCGCAATACAAAGCGGAATAATGATATAGACAATGCTGTCGCGCACGGCGTAGTATCCGATAACCCCAATGAAAAACTTCTTGCCGCGTTGACGAACCAACTCTTTGAATCCATGGTTTTTTACGACGAGAATGCTATCGATGATGTAGTGCTTGTATAACCTGAACAGTAAATTCTTTTGTGCAACACTATTTACGAATGTAAATGTTTTCATGATTTCCTCTCCTTATTTTATGACTCTAAGCGTTGGTTTGATGTCCAAATAAACATCGCGCTTTGCACCGCCAAAAGTAACGGCGCCCGGACAAGCTCTCACCAGTTTTCTTGAACTATCCTCTATGATATTAAAAGTCTCAACACAGGATGAACAGATGCCCGCATTTTCGGCTATTGTGTATGGGACGGACTCGTTGTCGATTTCCGCCGTAAATTGGCGGGACAGAAAGTTTGCATGGGCAGCTTTGTGGCTCAACCAATACTTTTTAAGATTGTCGCCCCATCCCCAGAAACGTGTTAGTGAAAAAAGTATTTTGAACATTACTGAATCCTTCAGTCCTTTATCTTCCCACTCATCAGGTTTATTTTTTTGATAGATACTTGAGTCGACCACACTTTGGAGCTCGGCGGAAGTTGGCAGGCTTTCTGGCATAAATTCACTGTTTGCAATCTCCGCATCCAGGTAAGCATCGAAAGTTTCCGGAAGCCTATTTTCACTCATCATCATATATTTCCCAAATCGTTTGGAATTGCGATACCACGACCCTTGCCGGACACAAATGCGGCTCCAAACCTCAGGTGTAGCATAAACCACTTTGTTGCCGGATGCTCTAAGAACTTCGCAAGGAGTAAATTTGCTGCTTACTACCTTGACGCCATCTTTAATTAATGCTGCCTTAGCCCGCTTAAAAGCTTCTTCGGTAAACCAATAAAGGTACTGCCTGGGGTTCGACTCTATCGCTGTATTTTTCATTTCATTTTCTCCTGATAAAGGGAAGAATCTATAAAATAAAATTCTTCCCTTCTCTTCATAAAAACCATTAAATGTGATGCGCCAGTTAACTCAGCGCTTCCTGTAATTTGGCCTCTGTGGTAACTTTGGGTACAAACATTGGGACTTGTTCTTTATACTTATTGTAAATTTCACCATGCGCAGCAACCATATCTTTTTCTTCCAACTGAGTGGCAACGAAGATGTAACCCGTGCAGGCAATTGCAAACACAAGGTGAGCAATCGTCATGGTTGGTGTAAACCAAAAGGCGAAGAAAAAGCCAACATAAAGCGGGTGGCGCACATACTTGTACAAGGTCGGTGTTTTGAACACAAGCGGCGTATACTCTTTGCCACGGACAAACAGCCATACCTGGCGCAGACCAAACAGGTCAAAATGATTTATCAAAAAAGTTGCTACAAAAACCAAAACCCAGCCAAAAGCAAACAGTGAGTACATAACAATGCGGCCGGTGGAATTCGAAATATCCCAAACGATGCCGCCCATTGGACGCCAGAATACAAACAACGCTAACAAGCACAATGATGAAAGCAAAACATAGGTGCTGCGCTCTGCAGGTTCAGGAATATACTTTGTGATGAAGCCTTTGAAGCCTCTGCGCGCCATGCCACTATGCTGCACAGCAAACAGTGTTAACAGCCCCGCATTAATGGCCAATGCTACGGCCAATGAACCAACTGCGCCTGAATCTATTGCTTTGGGTACAATGATGTTACCCGTAAAACCGATGGCATATAAAATCGTACCGAAAAAAATCAGGTAAGATATTGAACCATATAAAAAGACGAGTGCTCGTTTCATGTTAAACCTCCTTAAGGTTTTATTAATATAAATATGAATTGATATTTTTATTTTTTATGAACCAGGTTAAAAATAAGCATAGCCTACGTTTTCAGCTTCCTGTCTATAATTCGTACAGTTAACCGCTTCTTTCAAATTGATCCAGTCATCTCCCCATTTTGCACGAAGGGATTGTGCCTCAGCGCTATCCCGAAAGTAAAACCAGAATATTCTCGCGTTGGGGTCTTGCTTGTCACAAAAAACAATTTCATAGTCGGAATTGATCAATTCAAGGCGTCTTGGCCGAATGCATGCGTAGCTGATCTTATCCCAATCAATATGAAAATGAATTCGCGGCTCTACATTCGATAACAAATGGTGGCGGTCCTCTTTTAGCGCAAGCATTGTTTCGTCCTGTGAGTCTTCTGCCGCAACCCAGTGTTTATCAAATAATTCGAAAGTACCATGAATATTCAGGGCGCATGGATCTCCATTTTTCGTTGTTAAAACCAAATCCTCCAGGTAAGATAAATCTGAGAAGAATTCTCGTTGTCGGCGATGGGCTAGTGTTCTCTGCGGCATTTCGTTTCTCCTTTTGCAAATTGAATTTTCTAAATTCTTTTTATGTTTTTTCGTTCAACAAATCTGCCCTGCCTAATTCAATTAGCATGCCAGAACTTATATTAACAACTTAAGCTTCTGTTTTTATGGCTATTAAGTGAACAATGAAAAGAGAGAAAGAAAACTAAAAGCTATAAAAATCCGACATTATTGTCGGGAAAACACGACAATATTGACGGAATCAAGGAAGTTGAATCTGAAACTTCGAATTTTCTTTGGGAGCATTAAACAGAATTGCAGGATTGAATTATTTAGCGGGGGACTCGATTCCGAGCTGCTGTATTTTGTAACGCATAACGCGCTCAGATATGTTCAAAGCCCGAGCCGCAGCGGTCTTGTTCCACTTATTGCTTTCGAGTACTTTGAGCAAAATTCGTTTTTCGTATGCTTCAAGAATTCCAGTAAGGTCACCGGAATTGGGAATATCCGGCATCCGTGGAGAATTCCCACTTCTGCTTAACTCATCGGGAAAATGAGTTGGAAGCAGCAGGTTGTCATTCAGTCCGGACATAATCACGGCACGCTCCATCACATTTTCCAACTCGCGCACGTTGCCCGGCCATCTGTATTTTTCCATAATCTTAATAGCATCTGCATGAATGCCGGTAACTTTTTTGTTATGTTTTGCAGCCAAACTTTTAACAAAATATGAAGCGAGCAGGGGAATATCCTCATTCCGCTCACGTAAAGGCGGCAGTGGAATCGGTACAACATTCAGGCGATAATACAAATCCTCGCGGAACTCCCCGGCTTCCATCTGGTCTTTCAAATTTCGGGAAGATGCGACTATAATACGGACATCTATCTTCAAGGACTGGTTTGAGCCGAGCGGCCGAATTTCATTTTCCTGCAAAACGCGCAGCAATTTAGCCTGGGTCTCCAGGCTGGTGTTGGCAATCTCATCGAGGAAAAGCGTGCCGCCATTTGCCGCCTCAAAAAGACCACGGCGATCCGCATTGGCGCCGGTAAACGCACCCCGTTTATAACCAAACAATTCGCTTTCCAGTAAATTGGTCGGCAATGCGCCACAATCCACAGCAATAAAAGCCTTGCCTTTACGCAATCCGGCATTGTGAATATACTTCGCGATCAATTCTTTGCCCGTGCCGCTTTCGCCATGAATCATCACCCGGCCATCGGTTGGAGCCACATGATCCAGCAAAGTAAAAACTTCCTTTAAGGCTGTGCTTTTACCGATAATGCCATGCTCATCAAAACGTCCGGCAAGCTCCTGTTTCAGGCGCTCATTCTCGCTGAAAAGCTGCTCGCGCAACTGTGCCTCTTCGATAAATTCAGAAATTTCTTCCGAGAGCGCAGCGAGAATTTCCTCATCATCTGTACCGAAGTTCTCACTTGGCGCTGACCGGACCAAATTAACCACACCGATGATTTCAGATTTTACCACCAACGGCGCTGCCAGAATAGAACCGATAGCTGCAAATTTTTCTGCATTTTTACCAAGATTGAAAAATTCTAAAATATTATCTGACAGCAACGTTTTTTCGTGGCGAACGGTCCAGCCGGTCATCAAATCATCCAATCGATTTTTGAGCAGGCTGTCCGTCTCATCTGCTTTCCGGATCAAGGTACGCTGACTATTTTTGGAAGAAGGCCGCAGCAATTGAATGGAACCTTCCTGAGCCTGCACAATTTCCAGAAATTCAGCCATCAGGTCTTCTATGGTTTCCTCAACGCTTTGGGCTTTACTCAAAAGATGTGCAATTTTGTTGGCCGAATTGAGAACGATTAGGCGTTTTTCAGTTTCTGATTTTTTCATAGTTTAAGGTTTAGTTGATCTCGTAGCAGCATAATATAAACATGTCAATCCGCCATGCCACCGCCACCGAGCTTTTCGAGGATTTTATAATGAAGAATGGTTTTGCCGATCATAGTTTATTTCCAACTTTCAGGATTTTCTTTATTGTAAGCACATATTCTCAGCGATTGTAGGTATAATCGCATTAGGCTAAATTAAATCGAGTAGAAAAAAGGAAAAAATGGATGTGCCTAAAAATGTAATCTTTTCGAGTGGAAAAATCAAGCAATTAGCGTGGTTTCGAAACGTAAATCATTTTATTTCAATTGATCAAGTTTACCCACATCACGCCAGTCGGCATTGCCAATGTGGAATGCTTTGAGAGTTTCACCTTCTTTGGCCAGGCGCAAGTAGCTCCCCACAATGGAGAAGACGCCATCTTCGGTGAGCTTGTGTAAGATTTGTGGAGACAGTATATGCACGCCGCAAAACGCCAGATCACGAGTTTCTCCATGGCTTTCACGCGCCATAATGGTTTTGTCTTCCTTCAACGATTTCCAGCCACACAATTGGTTTTCCTCATCAAAAATAAAATAGCGTGAGGTTTCCCGCTCGTTGACTGCCAATGTTGCCAGGCAGTTATTTTCCTTGTGTGCGGCTAACAATGCAGCCAAATCCATATCGCTGACAATATCCACATTGTGCAGAATAAACGGCTGGCTATCTTCAAAAAACCAGGCAGCTTCTTTCAGACCACCGCCGGTATCTAAAAGCAATGGTTCTTTGGAAAATTCTACTTTGATACCAAAATTATCTTTGGCAGCAACAAAGTCCATAATTTGTTCGGGGAAATGGTGCACATTAATGATCACTTCATCTACGCCATTCTTAATCAGCTTTTGGAGGATTATTTCCAACAAGGGCGTGCCTTTGTACTTAATGAGCGCTTTCGGTTTTTTGTCAGTGATCGGCCGCAGACGGGTGCCCAGACCGGCGGCAAAAATCATGGCTTTCATATCAGTCGATCCGGCTTGGGTCGTTCCAGAAAAAACGGGTTAAACCCAACTCTGTGCCGATCCAGAGGTAGTCGCCGTCCAGTGCCAGCGCGTAGACGCGGTTGTCGAGCAGGCCGTCTTCCATGGTAAAGGTGCGCCAATGGTGGGTCTCCGGGGCGTATTTCATCAGGCCTTGGTCGGTGCCGGCCCAAATTGCATCGCGGGTGGCAAAGATTTCATTAATTCGAGTATCCTGGAAAAAACGACCTTCAGGCGGGCCAAGCCACTTCTGCTTTTCAGTATCGTACACCTCAATACCCTGATCGCTGCCAACCCAAACCCGGTTGCCATAACCGGAAATGGCATTGATATAATTGGTGACGGGGCCGGTATCACCCGTCGTAAAACCACCTGTTTTTTTCACGGTGTCGTAAACATAAATGCCGGTACTGGTGGCAGCCCAAAGCAGATTCTCGATTAAGGTTAGCTCCCGCACTTCAGTAAAATCAAAATCATCCGGGCGCAGATTTCTTACCCGGTTAGTATCTTCCAAGATGATATTTTTTATTGGGAGAAAATCGAGGCCGCGTTCAGTGCCAATCCAAATTGTTGAGTCATCCGAAACCACATCGAAAACCACATTATCAGAAAGCCCGTCAAAACGGTCATACTTCCCCCACTCACCACGTCCCGTTGAATAATTTGCTAACCCATATTTTGTGGCAAACCAGAGTCCGTTTTTGCCTGCCGCAATTCCGGTGGTTTCGTCACTACGCAAAAGGCTAATATGCTGCTGCTGAAAAGTTTGCCAAATCTGACGCTCCGGATCCCAGGAAGTGATGCCATTAATTTCTTCAGAAACCTGTGCTCCGCCAAGCCAAATCTGACCATCGTGAAAGGCGATGGATTCTACTATCGGCGTACCGAGCCCAAACTCCATCATTTCCAGACGGATTGTGCGGACATCGGCCTTCCCCACACCGGCTCCCCAGGTTGCCAGCCAAAGATTGTCCCACTGGTCGTCAATAGCGGCAACAACGGGCGAGCTCCGAAAGTCAAAATCCTGAACAGCGGCGGTGGTACCATCGATGCCATTATCAAAATTTGCAGATATTCTTCCAGGTGTAAAGATATCGCCATCGGACATAAAAAAATGGGGAAGCTCGGTGCGTTTTTGTGCACGTCGTCCAAACCATTTTAGATCTGGGGGACGTGAATTACTTCTATTGGCAAAGTTGCCGTATTTATCAATTTCAACAGTCCTGCCTGATTCGGCTTCAAAATAAATTTTATCACCCACGCCAATGGAGAGAATTTCTTGACCTTCAAACCCATAATCACTCTTGTAGAAGTTACGCCATTTTTGAGAGGGGGCATTGTAAACGCTGAAAGCATACTCCGACGCGCACCAAATATGTGAAGTATCAAAATCATAAGCCACCACGCTGATACGATTGTCGGCCAGGCCGTTGCTGGTGGTCCAGGGGAATTCCCAGTTAAAGCTGTATTGATCCAAGCGGGCGATACCGGAATATTCTGTACCAAAATAAATGTATTGCCGGCCAATGGCAATGGACGAGACAAAACGGCCGACGGAATAGCTAACCCAATCTCCCTCACGGTAACTGAAATTGGTTCCATCCTGCCGGAAGCTCTGCGCAGATAAATTCCCTGCTAAAATAAAAGTCGCAATGAAAATTTTAAATGGGAGATTTCGCATCATTCCTCTCTTTTAAACTAAATTTTGAGTGTTTTTGCAATAAACAAAGATAAATAATTATTTTAAAAAGAAACAACACCTATTATTGCATTTTGGTTTGATAATGTCTATTTTTTCACATTAACATAATAAAAATACCTGAACAGAGGATGCCACTTATGTCAACCGCAAAAGACCAAATAAAACAAATACTTGAAAATCAACCTGACGACAGCTCCTATGATGAAATATTAAAAGAGTTGGCCTTTAAACGGATGATCGATAGAGGACTCGAAGACGCAGACATCGGTAATACAATAAGTAATGAGGAAATGGAACATAAAATCAAATCATGGCAAAAATAATATGGACAAGTGAGGCCAATAGATGGTTAAAAGTGATCTTTGATCATATTGCAGAAGAAAATCCCAACGCAGCAAAAAATGTTGTCAACGGACTTTATGAGAAAGTACAAATATTAAGAGATTTCCCTGAAATTGGACACAAATATGAACATGAATCAAATCGGAATATTCGTATTCTTCTATATGGGCATTACCGACTCGCATATGAAATAACCAACACACAGCAATTACTTATCCTGGGTGTTTTTCATGGCTCATTAAAAATAGAAAATTATTTAGCATAGGCAGAAGTCTACCAAATCACATAAATCCAAATACTCCTGCCATCCCGCCATATCAAAACTTATTTCAAAATATTAAACGAGAAGCCGTTCTGCAAATGCTTATTTAAATAACTCTGGAGAATCTCAATATTTTCCTCCGGTGCCTTTGCTTTTATTTTAACATAAGTATCTTCGTATTTTGTTTCTAAAACTTCGGTGAGTTCATAAATTTTTGAGATGGATGAATTCGAGTTGATATCAAGCGTGAGTTCAATTTGTTGTAATGAGCTGGCGGCGAGTTTAACAATTTCCTTCTGCAGGTCATTTACAAACATGCCTTTAGCGGCGGAGATAAAAATACATGGTGAGAATTCCTTTTTCAGGCGCTCAATAACGGTGTTTTCCTTTAACGCATCAATTTTATTGAAAACATACAACGTCGGCTTCGTTGAGCAATCTAATTCATTGAGAACTTCTTTAACGACTTTAATGTGCTCAAAAAAATGCGGATGGGTGACATCGACCACATGCAGCAACAAATCGGCAATGGTGGCTTCCTCCAGCGTGCTCTTAAAAGAGGCAACCAGATTATGCGGCAGTTTTCGGATAAACCCAACCGTATCAATGAGTAACAAATCGCGAAAATTCTCAATTTTAAGTTTGCGAATTGTTGGATCCAGCGTGGCAAACAAACGATCTTCCACAAAGACATCTGAGCGGGTCATGGTATTCAGAAGCGTCGATTTACCGGCATTGGTGTAGCCGACTAAAGCTATTTTGAAACCGTCCTCACGGCCTTTGCGCCGGACATATCGCTGGCTTTTTATTTTCTCCAATGCCCTGGTCAAATGCGCAATTCTGTTGCGTATCAAACGGCGATCTGTTTCAAGCTGGGTTTCACCGGGACCTTTGGTGCCAATACCGCCGACCTGGCGCGAAAGATGCGACCACTGCCGGGTAAGACGTGGCAGCATGTAATTGAGCTGCGCCAGTTCAACCTGAGTTTTGGCCTCGCGGGTCTTGGCACGCTTAGCAAAAATATCCAAAATTAAACCGCTGCGATCTATGACTTTTTTACCGGTCATTTTCTCCAGATTGCGGACTTGTGCCGGACTCAGGTCATCATCAAAAATCACCAAATCTGCACCGGTGTCTTCTGCCTGCTCAAACAAGGTTTGCGCTTTGCCACGGCCAATAAAATAAGCTGCGTCAATTCTCCTTCTTTCCTGGATAACTTTGTTAATAACCTTCGCGCCTGCGGTGTCTGCCAACAGAGCTAATTCTTCGAGATGATCCTCTGTTTCCCAACGGTCGCCAAGCAAAGACAAACCAACCAGAATGGCTTTCTCTTTTTCTTTATGTGTGTCTACTTCGTGCAAATAAGTTGTTCCTTTAGAATTTATCAAATTAGCAAAAAAGAGTCTATTTTAACTCTAAAACCTCAAGATGGAGTTGTCCGCAAACGACGTCATACGTAATCAACCTGACTGTTTTTCTTTGATCAATACCGTCTCCGCTACAAACAGGATTAAAGCGGCAAACATGATGGTTTTCCAGAATTCATGCCCGAAGCGGGTTTCCTGTAAAATTGCGGCAATATCCTGGTCATCCGGAATTTCAATGATCTGTTTATCGGGAAGAAGGCTTTTCAATTCTTCACGATCCATTTCTTCGAAATTGAGTTCGTCCGGGTTGTAATTTACGGCCCATTGCGAAAGCAACGCATTATTGTTAAATAGCTTATAAATGCCGGGCAGATCCGTTTCATTGAAACGCACAAAATAATTACCGCGCACGATTTCCGGTTTGAGATTGACTTTATTGCCGTCCGGTTTTTCCATAACCAGACTTGCACCTGCGGCGACTTTTTCCGAAGCAAATTCGATCTCCCGGCCAACCAAAAGTTGTTCATTTTCATTCGATGCAGCACCCGAAAGATACATGACGCTGCGGTTGAGCAGCGGCACAAACAACCCGCGATAAATCAAATCCGACCAATCGCTGGCAAGGCTGGTGGTTAGATAAAAAATTCGTCCGGCCTGCAGTTTTGACTCAAACAAAAATGGTGAGCCATTGCTGTATTCAATGATTTTTTCAACCGGAATATCAGCTTGGACGTCAACAGCAAAACGTACGTGCGGTGACTCGACTGCTTTTTCTTCGCCAAAAACGCCCTTAAACACGGGATGTTTATAATCAATTTTGCCAAGTGTAAGAAAACTTTCTTTATCTTGTTGTGAAATAGTTTGGGTGAAAACCGGCAGCTTGAGTTTCTTGTGCAATTTGTCGTTGTAGTTTCTGAGATCGACATCATCCCCGAGCATAAAAAATACACCGCCGCCAAGCTTAACGTAGTTCTGAATTTTCACAACTTCAGTTGAAGAAAAATTATGAACGTTAGAAAAAATAATAACCCGGTAATCTGATAATTCAGTATCGCCAAATTTAGTTGCGGCGATACGGTTCGCCTTAATGAAAGTGCCGGCGTTCTTACCGGGGTTCAGCGCGAGATTAATATATTGTGTGTCTTCCGGTTTATTGCCAACCAGCAGGATTGGGATCTGGTCGGGAATATTGAATCCGAAATAGCCCCGATTGTCTGCCATCAGATAATCTTCTTCCAGCAAAACATGTCCGGATTGAAAACCGGATTGCCCGGGTACCATTCTAAAAATAAGGTTTGAAGCCGCATTAGCTTCCAGGTTGATGACATCCTGCGCCTGACGCTTTCCATTCACAAAAAAATGCACCAGCTTGTTGGATATTTTCTGTCCCGAAGTATTTTTAATAGTCGCCTGAATTTCAGCTACCTTGCCCTTTTCAAGAATCTGATTTCCAATGGTTATTTCTGTGACTGATAAATTCTCAAGCGCATCGGGTATCACCGGCAGCAGAAATAACTTGCTGTCTTGCTCGTCGACTCCCGCCTGAGCTTCAACCGCATAAGTTGTGCTAAAGCCGCTTTTTTGTAAATCGCCTATGAGATAAATTTCTTTGTTGATATTCTGGGTTTTCAATAAAATTTCATTTGCGGCAATCAAGGCTGCGCTGTAATCGGTACTTTGAAAAGAAAGGGGCGTATCCGTGATAAATTGCTGCACGGATTCGGGGCTGAAACGGGCGCCTTCAAAAGCGAATTTTGGAACCGCCTGCGGGTAAATCAAGTAAATTTCATCACCCTGGCGCATGAGCGAAACAATTTCAGCAGCACGCGATTTGGCTTTTTCAAGCAAAAGACGTCCATTCGATTCAAGCCCCATGCTGAGCGTATTATCAAGAATAATAACCGCCGTTAATTGTGCGCTGGTTTTTAAGGAAGATATATTCTTGCTTTTTAAAGTGGGCCGGGCAAACGCGAGCACAAGTAGCAGAATAAGAAGCGCCCGCAAGATCAGCAATAAAATTTGCCTGATTTTCAACCTTCGGATCTTTTGCCGCTGTAACTCTTTTAGAAATTTCAGACTGCTAAAAAGGATGGTCTTGTTTTTTTGCCGGGTAAAAAGATGAATTAAAATTGGTATGGAGACAGCGGCCAAACCAAACAAGATTGCAGAATTAAGAAACGTGAGCATTTAGGTAAAGGGAAAACTCCTTGGCGGTTTTAACAGTCATAAATTATTTTTCGGCCCTCGCTCAGGCTAAAGATCGTAAAATCTTTATTTAATACTTTTCAAACAATCCGTAAGTTTCAAAAAAACAATTGAATTAGGACTCTTAACTGAATTCCTATTTTTACGCCCACGTACTACTTAAACAAACTCTTAACCTTCGACACAAAACTTTTTTTAAGCGGCTCAACCGGCAATGGTTCAGGTGCTTTAAACGGTTGGCCGTTTAATATTTTTCTGGGATTGTCATAGAAAAGCGCGCGGGCTCTGGCTTCGCCCCAATTTTCAGTAATTATATCCATGGCGCCACGCAGCTTCATAGGGCGACGTTTGGTATTATGTGCATCAGAACCGACGAAATGGATCAAATTAGCATTTAGGAGAACCATGGCCGCATCTCTTACAGGCTCGCCATGACGCCCAACAATACTGCCGGCATTCATCTGTAAAAAAGCGCCGCGCTGAACAAATTCAAAAGCACGCTCCGGGTTGCGGATGATCCCCATATTTCTTTCCGGATGAGCAATAATTGGGATCAAATTACTTTCTGTTATGATATCGAAAAAGTATTCGGCTACAAATTTTGGAATGCCCTGCATGGGAAATTCCACCAGAAAATATTTTTTATTATCATTATAAGTCGCAATGGTGTGGTTCAATTCCATGTCGGCTTGTGAATACAACTCAGAACCCAAATGAATTTTAATTTTAATGCGTTCAAGCTCAATGCGTTTTTTCAATTCTTTATACTTGGTGATAATTTCGCCTTCGCGGGTGAAATCCAGATTACTTAAA
>JAJDAE010000308.1 GCA_029262035.1 Candidatus Zhuqueibacterota bacterium | reverse complement strand
CGGCTCCCCAGGCTTTCGCACCAATTTGAGTAATGCTTGATTGCCAAGGATAAGTTTCCTGAGCTAACAACTGACTTTTCAAAGACAATAGTGAGATATACAAAATAAACAAACAAAAATATTTTTTCATGGGAGACATTCCTTTCAATATTAAAAGTTACAAAACTCAATTACTCACAAACTACTTTATTTCGGCAAATAAAAAATCAAAATCATCTCCTTATTCAAGCCCATACTGCAACCCTGCCATAATGTAAGTTTGTTGAAAATCATTATCCGTCAAAAGATGTGCGTCAAGAACGGATGCTGAGAATCTAAATTGATTTGTTACTTTTAACGAAATCCCGGTTGTCAGAAATCTTTGGTCTATTTCTCCAAAAAAGGATCTCGTCTCGCCATCAAACTGGCTATTCATTGTAAAAAACCCTATTGAAAATCTCATCTCCTCTGAATGTTGGTAATCTACGCCAAGGTGGAACTGAGTTTTGTTTTTAAAATTTTCTGCGAGAGTAGACCAATTTTGATAATCGACCATCGCCGAAAATGTAAATGCCTGCGATGGTCTGAAAGTAATTCCCGTTTGCATTGACCATGGAAATTTTGCTTCCAGCATAAAATCTGAAACAATAAAAATTGGGGTTCCACGAATTGTGCCAGGGGAAGTTGTACCGGTATCTCCTGAAAATTCAAACTTGTACTTAATTTTAGAGTTATATCGAAATCCCATTCCAATTACGAACTTGTCAGAAATCATAATTTGGCTCCCACCAATAATACCTAAGCCAATATCTGCCCCGCTCCCATTTGCCTCTCCAAGCTTTTGATTGTCACGCAGGTAATTTAATAGCGCAGTTATCCCAAAAGATAGTTTGTTTTTAAATTCATACTTCAGAGAACCGTGAAAAGAATGTACTTCTAGAGTAAATTTGGGAGATAGAACTGCACCTGTACCATCGGGTGAAACTTCAGTAGTGACCGCAGCTTCTCCAATATCTATATTAATATCATATAAGTTTGCATATCCCAGTGAAAAAGAAAACTGGTTAAAAGGTATCAAAATACCTGCAAAACCCGGTAAGATAATTTGATTATCTAAATCTATCCCGAAAACATAATCAGATTTCAACCTCCTCCCGGATTCAACATATACTGAAAAATCAGATACCTGTAACCCGGCGGGGTTTAAGAAGGCAGCAGTTGGCAGTCCTTTTCTGGCAATATAAGCGCCGCCAGCCCCCCATGCTTGCGTGCCAATTTGAGTAAAGCTTGATTGTAAAATATTTGCGTTCTGAGCGCTGATTCTGACCTCTTGCGCAAACACCAAATTTGTTAGAGAAAACAGTACACATAAACCGAACAAACAAAAGTATTTTTTCATGTGAGACACACCTATTTTAAACCTTATAATTATTTTCAGTTAAGTTATTGACCAAAATAAACAACACAGGATAAATCCGACTGTCCTCTTTCAATACTGTCCTTCAGCGCCGGCGCCACCGGAGCGTCCACCACCAAACAAATTTTTCTCATCAGTAATTTCAACATCCGGATTGGATAAATCTGCCATTAAAAGCGCTTCAAACTGTGGGCTATCCGGCGAAAGATTTAACAAGTTTTTCGCCGTAAAACCCCTTTTGGGTTTCTTCAAAAACTGCAATGCAAACAGACCAACTGCAAACAAAATCGCACCGGTCAGAGTAAGGGTTAACTCGTAACTAAAATCGAAAAAGTAGAACCGAAAAGTGAAAATTGAGAAAGCACTTGCTAAAAGCCCTATTCTTAAAAAGATAATATCGCGCTTCTTTATTCCCAAAAAAACATAGAGAGTCGGGATGACAACTGTAAAACCGTAAAAAACAGACGCGAGTGGAATATCAGCCCCCGGTATGATTTTCATGCCCAAAAGCATTTCGCTCATTTCTCGTACGACCATGTAATTGCCACCGAGGTAGAAGGCAACCAGGCTAAGTGTTTTCAAGATTGTCAGCGGACTTTCCCAGGGTTCATTTCGGGGTGATTTTAGAAGTTTGTTTGAAAACAGAAAGAGCAGAAAAGAGACAACCATAACCACAAATGGCAAAATTGATTTGCCAACTTGGCCAAGAGATATGAGACGAAAAAACAGGTAACTGAAAAAGCCGTAGATTGCTGCCAAGGTTAACAACTTATCGGCAAAACGTATAATAGCAAAAATCAAAAAAGGTAATGCAAGCAAGATATAGTACGCCGGTTCTAACTTGATTTCAAGCGCTTCTAAAAAAAGAAACAGGCCGAATAAAACAAACCCCAATGCAACATAGAGCAAGGCATCATCAACACCTGCGTGGTAATATTTTTTTTGGGCGATGATGATTTTTTCCAGAGCTACGTACAGCAACAGCCCTGCCACCAGGCACAGCATAGCTCCAACTGCTTCGGACCGAATGTCCAACAAAAATCCAATGAATCCCAAACTTGAACTGATTGCGAGATAGGTCGCGACAAACAAAATTACACGCACAAAAAAATTGGGCGTATCGAAATCGACCGGATGATTGTCGCGAATATCCTTTTCCTGTTTCCCGGAAATCAGATTACTCTGCCGCCATTTTTCGGCATGTTGGGTGATTTTCAGATTATCGAGGGAAGTTCTATCGTAAGCTATCATTTTTTTTTGAGATATTTTCTTAAAAGGTAAATCAGCGAAACGCAGGTGACTATAAAATAGACATACCAAAACAAAACATCAAAGCCGGCGTAACGCGAAACAAGGTAGGTTAAACCGACATAGCCCGCACCTACTCCCATCAACATAAAGTAAAACTGCCCGGTTCGATCTGCATGCCAAACCGTTAGCAGGCAAATACCGCTCAGTAACAAAAAGAATAAAATTTTCGAATCGAAGTTGAACAAAGCGGCTAATGTGCCTGACAGCAAAATCGTGACGCCCCAAATCAGGTATGAGTTGACAAAGTGAAGTTTTATTTTCTTA
>JAJDAE010000307.1 GCA_029262035.1 Candidatus Zhuqueibacterota bacterium | reverse complement strand
CGCGGTGGGGATACGGAATCTTAATTCTGAAGGCCTACTTCTCAGATTTTTCTAACCAAGTAATGTAGACCTCATAGTCATTTTTGGTATTCATATTTTTAAGGATTGAATCGTCTTCCCATTCTACCTCATTTATATCATCCGAGTAATCTGAATATAATCCACGGATGCCAGAGCAATCAAACCTACTATTCACGGCATCAAAAAATCTGGATGGAATAATAACCGGATGTCCTCGTTTGCCCTGATAGACAGGTACGGTAATTTTTCCATTATTACTTTTAAATTTGGATAAAATATCCACCAACAGCCTTGTGTTTAAATATGGGAAATCAGATGGAACCACCATCATCCCGTCGAACGCACGACGAAAATGCGCCATCGCGCATCTTATAGATTCAATCATAGATTTGGTTTTAATGGCAGGGCAAATTAACTGTACATTGTACTTCCTCAGTTTCCTGGCAAAGGTCTCGCGCCTATTTGTAACGATGAAAATATTATTCAGCCCGGCTTCCTTGAGAGTCAGTATTTGGTTTTCAATAATCGTTTTGCCGTTTGCGGGAAGCAGTGCTTTTGGTTTGCCCATTCTGCTTGAGTCGCCAGCCGCCGGGATAACGACACTTAGGCTTAAAGCTTCAGGCATTTGAGAGGTGTTTTGTCAGGAGTTTTTCCATTGAACACAGCTACAATTTCCGTTACAACACTTATGGCAATTTCCTTAACTTCTACTGCGGCAATATCAAGACCAATGGGTGAATAAATACGCTCCCAGTACTCGGGCGAAGTTATCTTTTCTTCAAGGAAGTTGGTCTTCAGAAGTTTAGTTTTTCGCTCACTGCCAATCATCCCGATATAACCGGCATCGGAACCGATACAAGCCTCAAGGTCCTCGGCGTCATTTTTGTGGCCTTTGTTCACCAAGACTATCGCGGTTCGGTCATCTATGGAGTGGGTTTGCAGGAAATCCTTGAATCTACCAACAAATCTGGTAAAAGAAACATCCGAAGCATTCAATGATCTTTCGTCGATCAAATAGGTTTCAAAGCCCAGCCAGGAGGCCAGCTCTGAAATTGCTAATCCACAATGCCCGGCGCCAACGACATACATTTTTGCGGTTGGGCCAATTGCCTGCCAAAATACATCTTTCCCCGTTGTACCTGGCTTGTTGGACTGGAACACAATTTCCCCGGCATCCATCGAACTCACATTGATATTTATTCCAATATAAAACGAACTGTTGTTCTGCGAATGATTGATAATTTGTTTAATCGTATTATTCTGATTTTGAATTCTTCCATTTAGAAAAATTTTCACCGACCCGCCACAAATGGGGCCTGCATCGCGGGAGTAATCTTCATTCATATCTACTTCAAAAATGGCAGTATTATCGCTATCCACAAGCTTAAGGCAGGCTTCAATGCATTTGTGCTCTAATAGTCCCCCGCCAATTGTGCCGAAAGCTTTTCCATCGGCTTTGACGAGCATACTCGCTCCAACAGCCTGAGGAACTGAGCCCTGACTGTCAATGATCTGCGCAAGAACAAACCTTGAGTTTTTGTTTTCGATTATTTTTTTAAAATGTGATAACAGATTGGTCACAAAAAAACCTTATCATTGTGTTTAATTGAAAATAATATACCAACTAGCAATCCAACGCACAAGTGCTTTCAAGTATTTTTATAACATTTGGATGCCATTCGCCATGCCACAAGGCATTTTTTATTGCATTTCCCAAACAAGTTTGATATTTTATACCTTCAATTTGGATGCACAATTCAACCCCATCATTTTCCTGATATTAGGGGAATATTATCAGCGCTATTTTCTTAACCATTAGCCAGCTTTAAAGTAAACGACGCAATGCTTTCACAAATTCATTTTATCTTAAACGATGAAAATATTAGAGCCGACGAACCGGTGGGTCTGCTTGTCCTTGATTTTCTTCGCCGCCGCCAAAAATTCACAGGCACAAAAGAGGGCTGTAAGGAAGGAGATTGTGGCGCATGCATGGTGCTTGTCGGTGAACTTTCGGATGGCCATCTGAACTATAAACCGATCACTTCCTGTTTGATACCTCTCGGCGAATTGCACGGTAAACACCTGGTTACAATTGAAGGATTAAACACAGACCAACTAAGCCCGGTGCAAAAAGCAATTGTGGATGAGGGCGGTAGCCAGTGTGGTTTCTGCACGCCTGGAATTGTGGTTTCATTAACCGGTTACCTTATGCAAAGCGACTACTCACTGGATGATGATGGCATAAAGTATGCGCTCGGAGGAAACTTATGCCGCTGTACCGGCTATTCTTCCTTAAAGCGTGCGGGTAAGCACCTTGTCAAACAATTCGGTAACGGGGCAAATAATAGTGAACCGACAAATAATGATACCATCTTTGATGAATTAATTCGACAAAATGTCCTTCCGCAATACTTTAAAACTGTCCCTGAAAGATTGCGCAACATATCTTCATTGAAAACTCCTGCCGTCGAAAAACCGGACTATTTTGTAGCAGGTGGCACCGATATGTATGTACAAAAAGGAGAGCTCCTGCCTGACAGCAAAGTTCGTGCACTGAATCTTCATCCCGAAATAAAAGGCATCAAAGTTGAAAACAACGAAGTCCGGGTCGGCGCAATAACGACTTTTGAGGAGTTCGCAAATCACCCGGAAATCAACAAAATTATTCCGGAGATGCAAACCTATAATTTGTTCAATGCTTCGTGGCAAATCCGGAATCGTGCTACGCTGGGCGGCAATATAATCAATGCCTCCCCCATAGGTGATATGACAGCGCTGCTGCTGGTTTTAAATAGCACGTTAGTTTTGCAGGGCGAAAAATCAAGACGGGTTCCCCTAAAATCCTTTTTCAAGGAATACAAAATCCTGGACAAAGAACCTTCCGAGATTCTCACTGAAATTGTTTTTCCGGTGTCGGCCTCGAATACAGAGATTCATTTTGAAAAAATATCCAAGAGAAAAACCTTGGACATTGCGGCGGTTAATAGTGCGATTAAAATCAAAATCACGAAACAAGTGATTGAGCAGATTGAGTTATCAATGGGTGGCGTTGCCCCGATCCCGCTTTATATGCAGGCAACTTGTGACTACCTGCAAGGCCTTCCCGTTAATCCGGAGACAATCCAGGCTGCTATTAATATTGCACTGTCTGAAATTTCTCCTATCAGTGATATAAGAGGTTCGGCGGATTACAAAAGACTGCTGGTGCGCCAAATACTTATCGCACATTTCACAAAACTGTATCCAAAAATTGTAAACGTGAAAAGTTTTTATGAAGTCAATTGATCCTATTTCTCACACTCGGGGAGAGTCACAATATATTGATGACGTACCCTCAACCTCCGAAATGCTGCATGCCGCAGTTTTCTCGTCCCCGGTTGCCCATGGCAAATTTTTTTCTTTAGATTTAAAAGATGCACTGGCACACGATGGTGTTGTCGCAATTTTCACTCACAAGGATATTCCGGGACAAAACCAAATTGGCGCAATTATCCCCGATGAAACTTTACTCGCTGAAAAAGAAGTGCTTTTTGTGGGAGAACCCATTGCGCTGGTCGTCGCCGACAGTTTTGAGAATGCAAAAAAAGCAGTCAAAAAAATACAAATAGAAATTGAAGAATTGCCGGTGGTTACCGACCCCCGTGCAGCCTATAATGCGGGAAAAATAATCGGAGCGGCACGAACTTTTATTTTGGGTGACCTCGAAGACACTTGGGGAAAATGCGACTTTGTAATTGAAGGCCGCTGTGATATTGGTGGGCAGGAGCATGTTTACCTTGAAACACAACGTGCCCGTGCCGTACCAATCGAAAAAGATGGGCTGCGAGTTTTTTCTTCCACTCAGAGCCCTTACGCAGTTCAAAAAATGGTCGCCAA
>JAJDAE010000306.1 GCA_029262035.1 Candidatus Zhuqueibacterota bacterium | reverse complement strand
TTCATCCCATTGGTAAGGGGCAACGATCACAGCCGCCAATTGGTCGCCATACTGTTTAAACGTTAAATCTACCGCATTCAGATCACCGTAATCAACCTCATGAACATATTCGTTAAGAACTTGCGGTGCGCCGTGGTTTGGCCATTCCAGGGCGAAACAATCGTGATAGCCGTGGTAACCGCTGGTGAGGATGTGTTCGCGACCGGTGTAAGCCCGAGCCAGACGGGTACAAGCCGTGCATACATCAGCGCCTGTCTTCATGAAACGGATTTGCTCGATCCAGGGAACATTTTGTATGACAGCTTCGGCTGCTTCAAGCTCAAGTGGGCTGGCCATGCTGTAGAGCACACCCTTTTTGATTTGCTCACTAACTGCACGATCTACTTCCGGATATTGGTAGCCCAGAATAATGGGGCCCAATGCGCATCGAAAATCAATAAATTCGCGGTCATCAAGATCCCAAACACGACAGCCCTCTGCATACTTGATGAATTTTGGCATCGCATCGCCCCATTGGGGTTGCAGTCTTTTGGCATTTGTCTGCGTTGCCCATGGGATGATATTTAATGCCTTTTGATAATGTTCGGTATCTTTAGAAGCCATGATTCAAATACCTGTTTTTTTAGTTGATGATGTTTTTAGCCTCACTTTGCCGCAAGACTCACAAAGTTATAAAAGAAGGTGTTTTGAAAGCAAAAATTAAATGGCTATAGAACTAATTCCTCATAACAATTTTATTTTTAAATCTATGGTTCCGCTTACTGTCTTCGTGCTTTTGTGGCGAAGAATTTTTCAGATTTATAACTCAACCTCATTTTTAAAAATAAGCCGCAAAGAAATAATTTGACAAGGCTCAACCGTAATCTGAAGCTGATTCCGGTTCTCTACTTTTAAGCGTTCACCGTCCCGTTCGTTGAGCTGAGTTATGAATGCTTCATGTAATGGCATTGCCGACTCCAGGCCGCCTTGCACCTGCGCAGATGTTGGATTATAAAATCTAAGTACATAACCACGAGTATCTTCTGCAGATTTGAAAGCAGACACGACCAGAGACGATGGCTGCAATGTTAAACCAAATCGACTGAACTCCAAGTGCTGCTCTCCACCACATCTTTGAGAACGACAAGGTAGTAGAAAAGCTTCAATCTGTTCGTTAACAAAACCGTAGTCAGAAAACTCAGAGGCCGAATGCGGGATTATAGCGTACTTGAATGTATGGCTGCCAAGACACTGTGCTTCCGGAGCCTCAGTAACCCAACCGGCCTCACCACCCGGCCTGGTTAGTAAGTCACCGCCGGAAAGTCGGGCGACACAGCGTAGCAGGGTGATAGCCAGCGAGCCCGGGTCATCTGTTTTTAACTCATATTCTGTTAAGCCGGCTGTGGCAATTGTCAAACCGCTTTCTCCATCTAAAATTGTCACACCACGCTGCATTGGATGAACGGAAGTGGGTATTTCGATCTTATAATCCTGAGGGTTTTCAACCGGATTATGTATTCGTTTGGTGATAGAAAATTGACTGTCGGCGTAACTGGAATCGGTTTTGAAACCTGTGGGAAAAAGAACGCGGAAACGATGATCTTTCGCTGAATTTTCCACAGTAGTTTCACATTCAATCCAGGACTGATTGTGATAGAGTTTAATCTCTGTTGAAATTTTCAAGTCTGTCATTTCGGAAGAACGTTTCATTCGAGACGACTCAAGGCCTGAAGGAATTTTCATCATCCGGTTGATTTCCAGAACAGCCCGCAACGGGCCACTTTCCTTTAGAGTAATCTCACATTTCGTCTGCGCCGTGATAATCCGATTTTCAGCAGGGTAGGAGTAGCTGTATTCATCACCCGCGTCGCCGCCATCCTCGAAAGTGTGAACGGATTTGAGCCATTGATTGGTACGCTTGTTCAAGATATCTAAAGATCCATCCGCATTAGCTGCCACCCGCAAACTATCATTCTCCAGGAAATAATTGCCTGAGAGCAAACTTGATGTATAAGTGGGGAATGAATCGGACTGTTCAACACCATAACTGGTAAATCCCAGTGCCGGTACATCTTTGGCATCAACCAACAACTTAAAGCGTTCAACTAACCGCTTAGATGGATAGGAGTAATTATTATAGCGCAGTCCCCGTCCACCTTTTTCATGGTGGATGATCTGATATGGCACTTCTTTGCCATCAGCATCCCGGATTGTAAAGCCTGAAATCAGTTCCCCAGCCGGCTCCGGGTGAATGTTTGGGTTGAGGCCGACAAGTATTTCCTGACGGAAAAATTCTATTTCAGTCTCGACCGGCTGGTTGGCCGGCCGTAAAACCGGATTGAAAACGAAGATGTTTTCCGAGCCAACTTCTTTATCGGGATAAAAATGATGTAACGATTTTTCGATAACTGCTTCGCCAATTTGCTCACATTTTTCGAAACGGGTCATCATTTCCCGGTGAACATTATCGACACTGCAGCCGCAAATTGAATCATGAGGATGGTTTTGTAACAGAAGCTTCCAGCCCTGGTGCAGCATCTTGTTGAGATTCTTGCGCTTGGCTAATTCTGCCCAGATAGCAAGCGGTTCGGCATAACGTGTCAGCAGTTTTTCACAAACATGGTTTGCTTGTTTTAGGTACATTCGCGTAGAAAAAACACCGGACTGAACAGCGAAGGCATATTGAAATCCCCAACGTAGTTCACCTTGCATTCTTTTTAGCGGAGTTTTTTCTCTCTCTAAGTGGTCTTTAGCTGCCTGAACAAAGGCCGGAATGCTGCTATGGAGAAAGGTATCACCGGTTGTGTTGCTCATCACCTGAAGAGCTTCAGGCAGATACTCTTCGGGGAAGTGGTGGTCGCCGCCGTTCATGCAAAGCCTGTGCGGCGTGGTTGCGCGTTTGTCCAGAATCTCTTTTAATTCTTCAGCTTTTTTACGAAAATCTTCAGAACTTTTTGAACCGATATAGGCATCGCCGTAACCATTGGGAGGTAAGTGAAACATAAGCACCTCAGAGCCGTCCGGAGACTGCCAGTGATATTCAGATTTTTCTTGTCCGGGCTCGCCGCCAAAGCCACGGTAAACGATTGCAGTATCCATATCGAAGCCACGCAGGATTGCCGGCATCATGGCCAAATGGCCAAATGAATCCGGTATATAGCCAATTTGCATAACCTGCCCATATGGCTCACCGGCCTTGCTGCCAAAGTGTAAATTGCGGACAGTAGACTCGCCGGACACGAGAAATTCATCAGGCAAAATGTACCAGGGCCCAATTGAAATTCTGCCTTTTTGAATGAGTTCTTTAAGCTCATCTGTACGCTCGGGCATAATCTCTGCATAATCCTCGAGAACGATGGTTTGGCCATCGAGGGTAAAATGCTTGTAATCGGGATTAGTTTTAAAAATATC
>JAJDAE010000305.1 GCA_029262035.1 Candidatus Zhuqueibacterota bacterium | reverse complement strand
AATATTGCACGTACTTACACCATAGGTTGATGTTTGATGTCAAATGTCTTTAGCTTAGACGAAGGAGATAAGAAAATGAAATCAAAAAGTTTGATGCTCATCATATCCAGCATCTGCTTTGTATTGATGAGTCATGCAGTTGCTTATGCCGATCCAATAGAAGACGTGCTGAGAATATGGCAAGAGACTATCTGGAATTGGGGTAGTAGAATATTCTGGTTTTTTGGAGTTGGAGCAGCAATCGTCATGGCGGCATCACCAGACAACCGCAAGAAAGCTATGTACGTACTCGGGGGAGTCCTTCTATTTTATATCACACCCCTCATAATTGAAGTTGTAGAACAAGCAACCGGCACACCGTTCTAATTTAACCTCGTTATAGTCGTAAAGTTTGCCACTATTTATATAATAGAGGTCTATACAAATTAAATGGAACAGGTGATTGAACAAACGCTCTCCAAACCTACTTTGCAGCTTGGTCTGCGCATTGGGGATTATCTCGTTCTATTTTTGGCAGCAACTGTTGGTAGTTTTTTCGTGTCCAAATTTTGGCTGGTACTAATCTGCGGAGTTCTGGTATTTGTGTTTCGGGCTGTAAATAAATCTGAAAAGCGCTTTCTTTGGGCATCCCTCTATCTCTGGGTTATAACCAATAAAAATCTGGATCTCCGACAAACCGTCAAATTACCTTCTCTATTTAAGGGCTGAATTCAGGATAACATAAATGTTATTTAAGAAGAAAAATAGTCTGACGGATAAATTTCACTCACATGGTGTGCTGGAGTTCAGTAACAAAGGGTATCATGTTCGTAAAGACGGCGCTATTTCAATTGTCTGGAAAATAGACGCCGGCAACTCGCTTCGCTTTACAGAAGAAGATTTTGAACATTACACCACCCATTTTTCTAAAATCATCAACCTTACCAGGGATTATACGCAAATAGAATTCTTGTATGACAAGTATGAATCCAACTGGAACAGCCATCTTAAAACAGACTTAGAAACCAAGCGTCCGGAAATTGCGAAGCTCATGGAAATCCGGCGGCGGGACATTGGTGTAAAGCCATTTTACACGCTCGATGTTTATATGACCGTCACCTTCAATCATTTGATCGAATATAAACCACCATTTCGACTCGATTTTTTCCAAGGGAACGGCAACGGTGTTCATCAACTGGCGAAAGAAAAGTTCACCAATGATATCCGTTTGATCGAGGACACAGCTCAAATGATAGAAAGCGAACTGAGCTGTTTCCGTTTTAAAAGGCTCAGCGGCCATGAAATAACCGACCTCCTCAAGTGCTATTATAATCTAACCCACAAACCGGCCGAAACAAATATCCGGGAAGAATATTTTAACAGCGATCTCATTTACAAAAATGTCGACCCTAAATTCAGTGATTTAAGCGTCGGGCTGGATCATCTCCTACTCGCTTCTATGATTGAACTGCCGGATAAAGCAGTTAATCCAATTGAAGTTGATAAACGATTTTTGCGCAGTCCGCTCGAGTATTTTCTCGGCCTTCCGTTTGCATTGCGCGTGGCAGTAAGAATTGAAAAATTGCCGCAGGAAAAAGCCTGGAATTATGTAAACGTCAACAAAATGATCAACAAGCCGCGCTTTAACAATGTTGCGGATAAAAAAATGGAAGAGCTTGAGGGCGACCTTGATAGTGATTTTGAAGGTGTCGCCAAGTTGGTTGAATTCGAAAAAGATTTTTTGGCAAACATATCGTTGACCGTAATGACTTGGAATCCTGACAAGTCAATTTTGGTTGAACGCCAGGAGCGGTTGATTTCGGCGTTTACGCGGTTTTACAATTCACGCGGGATGATTGAATACGGACAGGAAGCGCTCAATGTATTTCTATCTTGCGCCCCCGGAAATTATCCATATCGCAAGACCACGATTCGCGGCGCCCATCTGGGACACTTTGTAAACTTCAGCGATCACTTTAAAGGCATGAACAGCGGTGTGCCGCTGATAAATACAAACGATGCTCCGGTTTATTATGATCTGTTTTCAACAGATAATGCAAATTACAACATGTTGATCGTCGGCCCGTCGGGAAAAGGCAAGAGCTTCTTTTGTAATTCGTTGATCTTCAATTATATCGCTCAGGGTACGCCGGTCTTAGTCTTAGATTTAAGCGGCAGCTACAAGCCAATAGCCGAAGTACTTCGGGCTGATTACATAGAAATCGATCGCCGTCGGCCAAACTATCTTGACCCGTTCTATTATTTCAATCCACTTGAGCATGAACACGACTCTCCGGAATATCTGGAAACCCTGACCTACCTGCAATCCTATATCAATTTAATGATAAGGGAAGACGACAAGTCGCGCAACATCACCAAAGACAAAAAAGCAATCATTTATGATGTCATCGAGAAATTTCTGCAATCCCACCGCGACAAGGAATTAAATATACATCAGTTCTGGGATTTTGTCCGAACGGAAGGACACCGGTATTTCGAACAAGAGGTTGAATTTTATAAATATTTCCTGAACACGCTGGGGTATTATCTACACAAATCTGCATTAAAAGCATACTTCGAACCCGAAAACCAAAACCGTCTAAAAATTGACTCAAACGCTCGTCTGGATTTAATTGTTTTTGACTTAAAAGGTATTGAAAAAGAAATTGAGTTGATGCCGCTTTACGCCAACCTGCTGAGTATGCTGGTCATGAACGCGCTGCATCAGGACTATGAGAAATTTCTTTTTATACTTGATGAAAGCTGGAAGGCGTTGGAATCTTCAGACATAATTTACGGCCTGATCAGAGAAACCGGTCGAACTTCCAGAAAGCATTTTGGTTCTGTCGGTGCACTAACCCAGAACATCGCTGACCTGAAACATGGCGACCTTGGCGCATCAGTGTTAACCAACAGTTACAGTAAATTCCTCCTGCCTCACACTGGCGAGGACATCGAAGTTGCAATTAAAGCGCTCGACATGACCAAGGCCGAACAGCGAGCTTTTAGAAATTTGAAAGAACGCGAAGTTTTGCTCTGTCGCGAGGGCGAACCCATTTTATTCAGGATCCCATTTTCAAATCACGATTACTGGATTTGGACGACCCGCCCCGATGAAGTTGATAAACGTAACAAGCAAATGCGGTACGAACCGACTGTCATTAGCGCGATTTCAGCGCTGGCAGAAAGTACGTATCAAAAGGATTGAAAATGAGAAAGCTAGTTGTATTCATCTTTTTCACTGTTTTATTTTTTGCTCAGCCGGTAAAAGCTCAGCTTTTTAATATTGCAGATGCACCGGTTTTAGCGCGATTGTCCGAAATGCTTCGCATCCACAGAGAGAATCTGGTTCAGAGTATTCGCACTGCGCGAGGCATCGAAAATACCTTCAATACATTACAAAATCTGGATGATTACGAAAGAGGCCTGCGCCGCGATGTGAATTTTATTTCAAGCCTTGACCTGCGACGTCTTGATGATTTGGAACGCGTGATTCTTTTCGGCGATAGAACTGAATTTTATTTTAGAAGTTTGACCGGTACAATTAATCGCCAAATGTATAACGCCAATCAGTTACAGCGCTACTCTGATGGATTTGTGAATTCCATGGATGGCCTGGGGTTGATCGATCAAAATATGCTTCAGGCCTTATTTAATGATGAAAAAACACTTGCTGAACTTGGTATCACGCCGATGCAGGCTGAAGCTTTAATCAGTGAATTAGGCATAGAGTCAAATCTGCTAGGCATGTATCAGGTAAAGGGAACTGAAGATCTTATTAAATCATTGTCGGAGCAGGGGAACCAGTTAAAGACAATGGCCGGAGATAGCTCGCTAAAAATGGATCAGGGGCAGCGGGTAATGTTATTAGCAAAAAGCGAAGAAAGCCTGATCGAAGCATTGAAGTATCAGCAAGAGCTGGCAAAACAGCTACAGGATAGAAACAAAGTAATGACCAGAAAGCTCGTGTTAAAAAGCGAACTTGAAAACGAAATTTCGCAACTTGAGCAATTTTACGAATGGCGAATATCGCACGAGCGCAATCTTGGTTTTTTTGACTCTGACTTTGTAAAACGTTATCGTTTTAGGTAAGCAGCTATGTTTCAAACTTTTCAAACGATTTATTCCGAAACGTCATTAGTCTTAACAGAGATTATCGATCTGTCCTGGAAAATTTTACCGTTCGTGGTTATGGTTCTGGTAATCGTTCACATGTACCAGGCTGTCCGGAATAACAAAGGGGACTATGGGAGTATCATTTTTCGAATTGGTATAGTCGGCCTAGCGCTTTTTAGTTACAAATGGTGGAGTGTTGAAATTGCCACCCTCATCATTGAAATTGCCAAAATTTTCAAAACAGAAGGTATTTCAAATTACCATACCACCATCATTGAGCTTTTCAAAAGTCATGCAGAAAACGAAGCACGCTGGTTTGAGGTTGGGTTGCAGTTCCGCGGCTTTTTGTTTTATTCAATCTTATGGATGAGTGTCGGAATTGTTGCACTGGCCACAGTATTTTTTGAAATGCTGCAATTTTGGGCACAAGCATTTTTATGGATACTCGGCCCGTTGGCAATTGTTCTGAATCTCTTCCCAAACTTTAAAGGCGCCTTTGTAAGATGGCTTAACCGTTTTATCGCAGTTAGTTTTTGGTCGGTAATTTACATGGTTGCAACCAGAATTTTTAACGAGCTTATTGGTACAACCTTTGAAGGTTTGTGGGCCAGCAACAGAGACACGCTGGATATCGGTGGTCAGGGATTTGCCATTATGCAACTTATCGTTCTCAGTATTGCTTTCTTTTTTACAATTATACGAATACCGGCTATGACCTATTGGCTAACAGAACAATCCTTTAATGAAATCAGTGCATTGATTGCGACCGGTGCAACTTACGGTCAAAATAAAATCATGAACCTTTCGAAAGCGGCGACCGGCGGGGCAGGGCAGTTAGGCAAAGTAAAACTTCAGGCTTTGGGCAGTTTAATTAAAAAACTAAAAGGGTGAAAATTGTAGAGCGAAGCGCGAAAAGGGTAGTGCGTTCATCACACTCTTCTCTCTTCTCATTACTTGAATATAATGACAAAAGAAAATCTGAAATTCTTACTATTCAGGTTAAATAGAACAAGAACGAGATACTAAAATGGAACATCCAGTTAATAATACAGAAGAGCAAGTCAATAAAAAATCTTCCGTTTCCACAAAAACAGCAGAGGAAGCTTCCGGCTATATCTGGAAAACCTTTGTTGGCAACAAAAAGCGGGAAGACTTTTTAAAGATCGCAATCTTTTTGCTAATCGCAGTCAATGGGTTACTGGCTTTCTTTTTATATGGGCAGAAAAATCAGCGTTCAGTTTACGTAATCGATAGCGGCATGCCGAAACTGGCAAACCTTATCTCCAACGATTCGCGGGTAGATGAGCAAGTTAACTTTTTCATAAAACTGTGGACCCAGTTACTAGTTGAAATTGACGCCAGCTCGTACAAAGAGAGCCGCAGTACTTTAAAAACATTATCCAGCCAGAACTTGATGCAGCGTATTTTAACTGCCGAAAGCGCCAGCAGTAACCTCTTGATGAAAGAAATTATCCAATCCGAAACAACTCGGTTGCGGGTGTTAGATGTTATTATTGACCGCATCGAAAGACGCGGCTCAACTATAAATGTATATTATAGTGAAATTATCCAAATTGATTTGCCGAACGGCAGTGAAAAATATATCACCAGCCATAAGGCAGAACTGGTCACAACCAACTATTCCTTCAATGGCGTTGGGCTAATGATGGTCGATCTGGATAATCTCTGGAAATTAGAGCGGAAGGCTTAACCATGAATTTGTCTGATGTAAACGCAAAACAAATAAAAAAATGGCTCATGTTGGGTGGCGCCGGTGTAATTGTACTTTTTTTTGTAATAACCTTCTTCTCTTCATATTATAAATACAAGGCAGAAGGTCCCCGAACTGAAGAACCGGTGTTGTATGATGAAGAAAGTTTTAGTCGGCTGCACCAAGAGCTCTTAAAGGATAAACCCGAGACCAAAGAGGCTCGGGAACTTATGCAGGATATTGTAAAATCAACCAATAAAAACAGCCGCCTGGTATCTTCAAGTCGGAACGTAGATAATCTTTACTCCAAAGAATCTTTTGATACCCTGGCAGTAAACTGCGGTGTTTTGCTCGAGAAATATCGAGAACTTGTTTTGAAATATCATGAATTGAAAAAGCAGGTTGATAAGGGAAAACCGGTTAAGTCGGCACCGAGGAAAAAGAAATCGAAACCGAGGCTGGCAAGCAAATCATCCTCTCGCCGATCTACAAATGGCAATTCAGGTAATTTTGACTACACTAAGTATATCCGTGGAAGCACAAAAAATGAGCTTTCAAATGAAGGCAGCAACACTGGTCTGAACAGTAATGCTCAGTTTGAGTGGGCAACACTGACTTTGACACAAACTCAGAGAATTTATGATCGCTCTGTCGTGACTTTCGATGTAGCTGAAAACTTTGAGTTCGACGGGGTGAGCATTCCGCATTTGTCCAAAGTTGAAGGGGTCGCCCAGGTTAGTCGAGGCCGCGCCCGGGTTTACATAAGTTTCAAAAAACTGTACAAGTTTGATCAGACCTTTGACATTGAGGGAGAAATTTTTTCACTCGATAGATCGCGCGGTATTAACGTGTTTTTGCAGGGTGAAAGCAGTATTGCTGAAGGTATTAAACGGGAAGCCACCGACCTGATTGGTTTAATCGACCCGACAAGAACAACAGTGAGCCGGCGAGTTTTGCAGGATACAGATGTGGGACGTGAAGTTTATGGGACTATAGAAGCCGGAACAATGGTATTAGCAAAAATAAGGAAACGATGATATTTAGACTGCTCCGGACACTTTCAATAATTTTATTTTGGCAAGCCGGTTTAGCTGCGCAAACAGACAAAGCCCAAAATATAACCATGTATCTCCAAATCGGTACGCTATCCGAGCTTGTACTGCCGGAGCCCTACAGCACGGTTCAGATCCCCGTGCAAATTTTGGAAATGCGTGACGTACCCGGCCGTAACAACCAGGTAATTACAGTTCACCCGATCATTCCGGAAAAAACTCAAACCAATATCAGAATTTATACACGGCGCTATGATTTCAATATCAAGGTAATTATTAACCAGGGTCACAAACCAACGGAAAGCCTTGAACTGAGTAAATATATAAAAATTGAAGAA
>JAJDAE010000304.1 GCA_029262035.1 Candidatus Zhuqueibacterota bacterium | reverse complement strand
CACGGATAATACGCATCGTCTCAGAATTTTTCCACAAGTAGAGGAAACCGGAGATTACATCATTTTTATGGCGCAGCAGGAAAATACCCTTGGCAAAAGCGCACTCTATCAACTCGTCAATGCCAATGGTCAAAGTCATTCGGTTTTCAAAGAATACAATTCGGTTTTTCGCAGAGGCTGGGGGCAACTCAGCCCGGTGCCGGTGCATTTCGATGCGGGACAAACCACAGGTTATATAGAAATTTCCGGCAGTGATGGTATAGAAACGCGCCTGTCCGTTGACGCCTTCCGCCTGCAAAAAGTCGACCGCCTGGATAACCCGATTGCTCCGACTTTTAAATATGCGCGTATCACGAATTATCAAACTAAAGAAATTGAATTGGCCTGGTATCCCTCGTTGGAAGGAGATATTACCGGCTACCGATTATACATGAGTGCTGACGGCCGTTCCTGGAACGAGCCGCTGGTTTCCGAATCCGAGCTGGGGCAGGCAATTTCCAGTTACTCGCTAAATTATGAAGGCGTCGGCACAACGGCTTACTTCCGGTTGGTTTCGGTTGATACAAATGCCGTAGAAGTTGAAGGTGTCGAGCCGGAGCCGCTTTTGAGTGAACCCTCAGATATTTATGGCGTGGGATTAATCGAATCTTCAAGAAATCTTATCGTGGATAATTTTGACCGACTGGCGAGTTGGACGAAAAGCTCCCACCCTTTTGTACGCAGTCATGGTGATGCCCTGGACGCCAATAAATATGGCTTTGATTCCTGCACGGAAACCGTGGTACAAAATGGAGAAATCGACCTGAATAGTTACGACCTTGTACTCTATTTTTGCGGTGATGACAGCCGCAGCGACGAAGCGCTTGCCGCAGCAGACCAACAGCGGCTGCTCACTTATCTCGAAAACGGCGGCAATCTATTTATCTCCGGCTCGGAGCTTGGTTATGACTTTGACGCCACAACCTCAGAGGAATTGGCACGCTCCCGGAACTTTCTAAAAGCAAGCTACAAAGGTGACCTCTCCGGTTCCAATCGCGTGCTGGGTTCTGCGGGCACTGCCTTTGACGGATTGGATTTCATCTACGGTACGGTGAATTCGGAAGATACCTATCTTGAAGATTTCCCGGATTATATCTCACCACTTGGCGGCAGCTCAATTGCCTTAAGCTATGACAATCTGCGCACTGCGGCCATTCAGTATGATGGCCCATACAATAATAGCCCGAACAACGCCAAACTAATTTACATAGCCTTCACCTTTGAAACCATTGTTGACCCGGTTGATCGCAGTGCATTAATGGGCAGCGCCATGCAATTTTTTGACTTGCCCACAAGCGTTGCTCTAAATAATGATGGTGCCGTACCCAAGACATTTGAGCTGGCGCAAAATTATCCCAATCCGTTTAACCCAACCACAACCATTCATTACGCAATACCCGCGCATGCAAATAATTCAGTCGTTAAGGTTGAAGTATTTAATACCAGGGGACAGCGGGTTAACGTGCTGGTTCATAAAAACCAAGCGGCAGGGAATTATAGTGTTGCATGGAATAGCAAAGGCCAAAGCGGCAATAAAGTGGCTTCGGGCATTTACGTTTACCGGCTGAAAGTGGGTGATTTTGTGGAGAGTAGGAAGATGACTTTGTTGAAGTAGCCGGAAATTATTATCTAATTCCGTAATTTTCCTTGACAGCAAAGACAGCTTTCAGTACTTTAGATGATTAAAATGCAGTCTCTTTTGATTCATACTAATTATATTAGGCAAGTTGAACAACACAAAGCGCTGGGGGTCTCGGAGAGCAAAATTTTGGAGCTGGGTGGCACTTGGCTTTAGCCAGGACATTTAGTGCGCGCGTCCGGCATGTAGGGCACCTGCTTTTTTCTAACTTTTTGATGCAGCCAACGCCTAATCAGCAGCTCAATATTCGAGTTTTGAGGGTCCCGGAGGAATCAGTTCATTCTTAGGGCTGGTTGCGTGGGTGTGGCTAACCGCTAAGTTCCTTCCCATAAATCGTAATAAAATATAAGGATTAGTTGTTATGAAAAATATTGGAAGTGTAGAAAGTTTATGGCGTTACCCGATTAAAAGTATGGGTGGCGAGGCGATACCCGAAGTGTTTATGGGATTTTCCGGCATTTATGGTGACAGATATGTCGCCTTCAAGAATTCATCCTCACGTAAGGGTTTTCCTTATCTGAGCGCAACAGTACAAGAACAAATGCTGCGTTATCGTCCACAGTTTCGTTATCCTGAAAGAGCTGTGAAACCACCGAATTTGACTGAAGCGATGAGCATCGAACCGGGTGTCAATCCAGCCAACGGCGAACCCAATGACCTAATTTTAGATGTCATAACTCGATCCGGCACGGTTGTCTCTGTTGATGACCCGGCGCTGATAGAAATGCTTGTGGAAGGATTGCCGGGTGAAAATCACCTTACGCTCGTGCGTTCAGACCGTGCTTTAACCGACTGTCGCCCGGTTTCGTTGATTAGCCTGCAGACTGTCGGGCAGATTGAAAGGGAGTTGGGCAAGCCAATTGATAAACGACGCTTTCGAGCAAACATACATCTTAATCTATCATCGGGTGACGGGTTTTCCGAGGATAAATTGGTAGGTCGTAAACTGCGTATCGGTTCGAGAGCCGAGATTATGGTTCTGGAGCGCGACCCACGCTGTAAGATGATATCGCTCAACCCTGACACTGGTGAACACAACCCGGAAATATTACGCAAAGTTGCCCAGGAACACGCCAGTTTTGCTGGTGTTTATTGTGCTGTTTTGGTCGAAGGGGTATTGGCGCAAGGTGATTCAATTGAATTGTTTGATTAATAAGGTCGACATGACAAACAACAATATTGCGTTATCCAGTTATATAAAAATTAATTAATGGCGGCCAGTGAAAGAAAAGTTATACTCAAATCTACTCGTTAGGATTTATTGCCTACACATTCAACCGAAGGTACCAATATGAAAAATGCAATTTTAATTTCCGGCGCAGGTTCAGGTATTGGACAGGCCATTGCAAAAGTTTTGGCCGACTTGGGATATCCAATAATTCTATTGGGCAGAAACAAAAAATCTTTGGAAGAAACCCAGACTTTGCTAAAAGCACCGGCAGACCATTCAATCATTACGGCTGATATCAGGGAATCTCAGGCAATTCAAGAGGGATTGCAAAAAGTAAGTCCGGTGTTGGATGCCGTAATTGCCAATGCAGGTGTGGGCGGTGAAAACCACTATGGGAAAAATGACCGGTGGCACGAAATAGTAGCAACAAATTTGACCGGAACTTATCAGCTCGTGCAAGAATCATTGCCTTATTTTGCCTCAAAAGAACAAGGCTTTCGTCACATTGTTATTATTTCATCAATCCTGGCGCGACTGGGGGTTCCGGGTTATTCCGCCTACTGTGCTTCCAAAGCGGGATTGCTGGGCTTAACGCGTTCCTGGGCCGTTGAATTTGCATCTGAAAAAATATTGGTCAACGCCATTTGTCCGGGTTGGGTAAATACCCAAATGGCAACTCAAGGCTTGGAAACCTTTGCGAAAAATACAGATAAAAATTACGATCAGGTGTACCGGGAAGAAATGGATCGGGTTTTATTGGGAAAAATGAGCGAACCTGCTGAGATCGCAAATCTTGTAAAGTTCCTGATTTCTCAAAAACAGTCTTCAATTACAGGGCAAACATTTGACATTAATAACGGAGCTTTGATGCCAGCTTAATCCGGTACGATCTGATTTTATATTCATCATTCTTCGATCTCCCATCTATTGATAATGGTAAAACAGGTTAGACAATCTATAGAGGCCTTAATATTGCGTAATAAATTTACACTACTCAAAAAATCATATTTAATGAAATCGACCAAACAACTAATTTGCCCGGAATAAATTGACCTTAATAGAGTTTCAATAATTAATCTGGGTTCGATATAAATTAAGAATCCACATTTCCAGTCATTCCGGCTCACAGTTTATGCGATACCGGAATCTCATACTTATAAAGCTGAGCGCAAAGATTCCGGTATACCTAAAAAACAGGCAACAGGAATGATAGTGGGCAGTACTTTTTTCTTAGGTTGAACTGATGTTAACTAGGTTCCATCCGGGGTCGTCATTCCCGAATGTTCTTGTTGGGAACCCATTGGTTCGTGCGTGGATTCCCGTTTAAAACGTGTAGGAATAACGGGAAAAGGTACTTTCCGGATGGACACTAATGAAGAACTTTTTAAAAGGTAACAAGAAAGAGGAAAGTGATGATGAAGGGATTATACGGTTTGTTGCTACTAAGTATTTTTTCATTTTTTTCCTGCTCGGGCAACCAGCGTTTATTATCTTTTGACCAGTATGGTTTCCTGCAGCATGGCAGTGAGAGCGTTCAGCCTAAAGGAGACATAGTAATTTCCGCAAAACTTCTGCGGCCATCGGATATGTATAGTTTTCCACAACTCTTTGGATTTCTTCAGGACTCCTTGTCAGCGGAGTTCAGGGAGAATGCTTTTGTACAAAAGACATATCAGCGTTCCTTAAAATCCAAAAATTGGGAGTACATACTTGCCAGTCCGGAATACGAAAAGGTGCTTGTCGCGTTTCATGTAAAGATTTCAAACTACACAGAGCATATCTTACACATGAAAAGTGCACGTGTCTATCTGATTGTTGATCGTAAGAAAGCGATACCAAGTTTGAAAAATTATAAAGAGTTGGCAGACACGGTGGCTGCTTTTGAAAAAAAGTTTATAAAAAACCGAAAATCAAATAAAAAGTATCGCGCGTATCCAGAAGGGCTTTTCCCGGCTATTCTTGAGCAGAACAAACAGCAGTTTGAACTACTCACGGATCTTAGTAAAGAAATTCTGCCCGGCTTTTCCCTAACAGGGTTATTGATTTTTCCGATGAAGGCGACTGATCTTAAAAATACAAAGCTGTCCTTTTTTGATATAACCACCAGAACCGATGCCGCCGGCAGGCCGACGGAAAAAAGTCGTTTTGATTTTGCCTTACGCCGAGAACCGGCTTGTATGAAATACAATGGCTATACAAAAAGATGGGATTCGTGTGACTCAGACATCGCTGTGAAATGACTGAGTGTTTAAAACCATTTAAAATTAAAGAAATATATGCCCGACACTTTAAAAGTGCCGGGCATATCTCCAAATATTTTCACTTAAAAGTCATTCCTGAATTGAGCGATTCTCCGGGGGTGTGAGGTTTGTAGTACAAGCTTCAGCTTGCCTGGGGTAGTTGGGAACACGCTAAAGCGTGTACTACGTACCTGGTACCCGACAGTAAATTAATTTCAGGCTGAATCGCTCAATTTGGGTCATAAAAAATATGTGCCTGGCACTTTAAAAATGCCAGGCACATGTTAAACAACTTCGGGCATGACGTTGTAGCGAACTCAGTTATTATTTCAACAAAGTCACTCGCCGGGATTGAATAAAGTCACCCGATTTTAAGGTCACAATATAAACACCGCTGGCAACCGCTTCCCCCGAGTTATTGGTGCCGTTCCATATTACCGCATATGCTCCGGAAGCCTGTGATTCATTGAATAAGGCTTTAATTTCTTCACCGCGAAGATTATAAATTTTGATAGAGGTATTACCGGTTTGTGCGATATGGTACTTGATGGTCGTACTTGGGTTGAAGGGATTCGGGTAATTCGCTTCGAGATAGTAAGACCCCGGCGTTAAGTCATCAGCTAACTCAACACTGGTCGTGACTCCCACGGTAAATGTATCCGGGCTTAATGTAGTAAAGCTATTAGTTTCACCTTCTCCGGGTGGAGATAGAAAGAAAATATGCTCATTGGAGTTCTCCATAAGAATAACATTGCCGGCGGCATCCATCCCGATTGCAGCTTTATCATTAATGTTAGCGCCGTCATCCAGACCGAAAAGGTCCTGTTCGTCAATCAAATTAGAGACCGATGGAAAAACGAAACTAATATCATCGACCCGCCAAAGTCCATCATCAAATGTGCCGTCTCCTGCGCGTGTGGCATAATAAAGAATGTCATCAGCTGCGGTAGTTGCATCGTCTCCATGATCCATTAGCAAGTCAGATATTCTAAGCGTCTGAGTAGCATTTAAAAGCCAGACCGCATCGACGTCAGTGACAGGAAGCGAGTTGGAGAGGTCATACTTATTTAGTCCAATGGGATCACTATCGAGTGTATTGGATTTTCTGAAACTCACATACATCGCCCCATCATCATCAAGCGTTACATTTCGTGGGGAGCCGTTAACAAACTTGCCAACAATTTCAAGAGAACCGGAAAAGACATCTTCGTTGCCAATAGCCGCACGCACAACGGTGCTGTCATCACAAATATAAATGGCTCTACTTTCTCCGCTGCCGGTCACATAAACTCCTTTTGGACTTGCTAAACCGGAAACTACAGTAGTCAGAGAATTATCTACATTCAAGCGCCAAATTTCTCCAAAGTTAGCTGCAGTAACGTAATATCTTTCGTCGTCATCAAAGGTTCCGGAGTAAATTGCATCCGTTCCGCCACCCCAATCTACTGTTCCACCATCCCCGACGTCTTTTGCGACTAAAAAAGGATCATGAAACGAACCATCAGCATTGTATATGGCAATGCCTTTACCTTCCTGCGGTTCCCCTCCGCCAGTATTGGGAACGTAAAATAAGCCGAACAAGGGACTGGTCATATCTCTCACTACATCGCAGCCACGCGTAAAAATATCGATATCACCGGAATCAAAAAATACTGTCCAGTCACTTGTGGATGCATTCGGTTGTTCGGCCGTCACCTCAAAAGTATAACTTTTGCCGGATTCACTACCGTTGCCATCCCACTCTACCGAATTTAATCCACGGCTTAAACCCTGAACGATTATCTGTTTAATGCTCGAACCGGTTTGCGTGTCTATTATTTCAACAGTTGCCACACTGGCTGTATCATTGAGAATAAAAAGTAACAGGGCGCTACTGCCATCAGAAAAATTGCCGTCAAATGCTGAAGTGTCCGGGTTTGTAATACGCAATTGCGACGCGTAAACTTTAGCATAGATTTTTGATTGACTGATGCAAATGGTGGTGCATAGAACTATAAAGAACAGGAATTTATGAGCAATTTTCATCAATATGCCTCCTGGATTTAGGGAAAATTATATAGCTTAGTCTTTTGTAAAGACTCTACTACTTTAGAGACTCCTGCATCCGCAGGAGTGACAGCTATTTATTCTTGCTTTACTATTTTGTTGAGCTTTGATAAAAACAAAGAAAGGAGTCCAACTTAGAACTCCTTTCTTTATTAAGAATTGAAATTGTTCAGAAAAAACAGGATTTATTTGAGTAGTGTCATTTTTTTGGATTGGCGAAATTCCCCGGAAATTATGGTATAAACATAAACGCCACTTGCCGGACGAACGCCTTGATTATTTTTACCATTCCAGGTAACCTCATGGTGCCCCAGACCTTTATAATCATCAACCAATGTTGCAATTTCACTACCGAGTAAGTTGTATACTTTTATGCTTACATTGCCTGCTCTCGGTATTTCATACCTGATCACGGTTTCAGGGTTAAATGGGTTTGGATAATTTTGATGCAGTGCAAATCCTTTTGGCAAGGAAGAAATATTTGACAATTTCACGCTAACTGCGATATCAGCTTCGAGAATAGTCAAATAGGCAGAATCCTCTCCATTTCCTTCTTCTTGATCCCCAAAGACCAACTCACGTTTATCATCGCCATCCATATCGAGCAAGGTTTGGCCGTCGCGAAGTGCATGCCTATCTTGAGGGAAGGAAACATAATAGTAACGTCCGGAAGTTGGATCTGAATAAACGGTTGAGGTATCATAACTTGCCAAGGCAGTGACATCAGCACCGCCATTATATTCAACTCGAAAAATTTTATCATTAAAAGAGCCGGCTATCATGAAATCAACCAGGCCATCATCATCAAAATCACCAATTGATGCCCCACGAACTTGATCGGGATATGCGAGGATCGATTTAAAATTTGAGTCGGTTATCTGGCTCACATCACCATTAGGCACGGTTATGATATAGACCTTGCCTTCAGAACCTGCAAACATGAACTCTTCGATTCCATCACCATCAATATCCCATGGTAAGAATGACCCTAAGGCACCTGCTTCACCAACAGTAAACCCATTTGTAACAATCTTGTGCACCATGCTGTATTGGTCTGTACCCGTGCTTTGATAAAAAACCGCAATAATTCCATCGCCGCCTTCCCACTCAACAGCAGAAATTTCAGGTGTCCCGTCATTATTTACATCATGGATATTTACATTATAAAAATTACCGTCGGTTTCGCGCAAATTGGTTTCATCAAAAAACTCTTCGGTGAAAGTGGTGAAGGCGCCAAGAAAATCACCCAGGAGTGAAAAAATCATCAATCTGTTTCCAGCTCCATTCCACTCTCTGAAACCCATCACCACCTCTTGTCTGCCATCACCATCCACATCATAAACATCCATTGCAGAAGGACGCGTATTCATTGTTGGTTCAGCGCCGAAATTCCACACGGCTGTAGGCTCCATTGGCAGGCCATTATCCAGAGTTGTATCTACTTCGAAAACCAGAAACCGGTCCGGATTATTAGGAATATCACGCGCAGTGAAAGGAATACCGGCTAGAATCTCCAATTGTCCATCCCCGTCGAGGTCTCCGATAGCCATGGTTGGAAAACTACCATTGTCGTTGGTGTGCTCACTTACTTCATACCACCAGACTGGTTCGTAAGTATTATCAGCCGTTGCTTCAAAAACAACAATTGCCGGTCCCTCTGAATTTGCGCCAAGATTATCGGTTATCACAATAATCTCGCCTTTTCCGTCTTTGTCTAAATCATAACCGGAAAGAATGTCATCAACGCCAACACCACTTGAATCCGGGAGATCGGCTGGATAATCTATTCGCTTAACCGTTTGAACAAGGGCCAAACCCTCACCGGGTGTGCCCTGAGCAAACAGCATTCCCGTGAGAATCAAACAAGTACCAATTACCAAAAGCAATCGCAATTTATTCATACTTCCCTCCTGTTATTATTTTAAAAAAAATTATTTAACATGAATTATATCACGGAATCAAAAACCAAAAATGAAAAACCCAATGTTATTCCTGCGGATTGTAAGCAGGAACCTTTTTGTTATTGCAACTAAATTCCGGTCAAAGGATTGCCGGAATCACAACCTAGCTAAGGTTTTGGTCCTTGATTCCATGTTTATTTCTTGCGTCGACGTGAGGCTATTTACTGTCGATCCGGAAAGTACCTTTTTCCCGTCATTCCCGCACGCTTTAAGCGGGAATCCACGCACGAAAAATGAATGGATTCCCGACAAGAACATTCGGAAATGACGACCCCGGATGGACACTATTTAATCAAAACCATTTTGCCATTATCTTTGAATGATGTGCCGTTCAGAGAATAAAAATATATTCCGGATTCCAGATTTCCTGCATTAAACGCCACTTTGTGATTTCCTGCTTGCAGCGCCTCATTTACCAGGGTTGCGACCCTTTTACCAAGGACATCATAAATAGTCAGCGTTACATGGCCGGATTTTCTCAAATCGAACTCAATTGTGGTACTTGGATTAAAAGGGTTCGGGTAGTTTTGGAATAATGAAAAATCTTCCACAATCACAGGCTTGCCTTCAACCGATACAGCGGTTTCACTCTCAAGAATGTAAAGGATGGCTTCATCTGTACTGGCAACATCGACGTTAGTAACGAGAACATCGGTCTTGTTGTCACCATCAACATCATCGATGGTTATACCACGAAGATCAGATTCAGTATTGGTGTTTTCAAATAAAACCGACCAATCATAACTGGTGGAATCAGCCAAATCACCAGTACCGGTATATTCCATACGGACAACTTGTGAAATTTTTTGTGTAGCAGGATTAGCTGCTAAAAAAAGATAATCCATTAACCCATCGCCATCGATATCTCCCACGGCTCCGCCAGTCTGTCCTGGATCTGCAGTACGGCCACCAAGTATTTTAACATCCGCCGGAGTCAAAGTTGAAACATCGTCCGTACTCCCAATATATATTATCGCTGAGCCAAGGTCGCCATCACCGTCCAGGGTCGCGGTGTACATTTCCAGTTCTCCATCTCCATCAGCATCATAAAAACGTGCAGCCATGCGCTGACCATAATCTATTGGATCAAAAACTTCATCAAGTTCTATTTGCAACACATAGGTGTCTTTTGCAGTAGCCTCATAAATAGCCAGGCTAAACATATCCCATGTAAAAACCCAGATTTCCATCAGACCGTCGCGATCAAAATCTACGATTCGTGGATCGTAAACACCGCCGCCTTTAAGTTTTTCTGTCTCCATAAACTCTGTTTGGAAAGCACCCAAACCAAAACCGATATCAACGCCGCCGGTATTAACAACCAACATTGTTCTGCCTGCCCCCGCCCCGGTGAAATCATCGTTACGTGATTGAATAACCGCTTCTATTTCTCCATCGCCATCAACATCGCCGAGGCGAATTCCGGCAGGGAGGAAACGAAAATTATCGACAACACCAAAATTCCACGACTCTGAGGGAGTAGTTGGAAAAACAGCACCATCGTGTTCAAATATAAATAGGCGGTCGGGGTTTGGAGGATTGTCAGAGACCTCATAGGGTGTACCAAACCAGAGTTCAAACAGGCCATCCTGATCAGCATCTCCAACCTCTATTGCCTGAAAACCTCTTTCGCCGCGATTAGCAAAAGGTGGGGACCAGGACCATATTTCAGAATAACTGTCGTCGCCAACGGTTTCATATTGAAGAACAGTCCAAGGCTTGTCGATTTCCTCAGTTCCCCCGGAACTTGTTGGGTCTTTTGTAAAAAAGAATTCCCTATTGCCATCGTTGTCAAGATCATAACCTGCAATGACTTCCCATGCACCAACAAAATCAGCATCGGCCTTAACATCGCCGGCTACGCGCCAGCCAGGGGCGACTGTTTGTGCCTGCACAAATGTAAAAACACATAGAACCGATAAGCTTACCAACAAAAACAGCGTTTTTTTCATATTATACTCCATTTAGATTAAAGTTAAGACGTCTGTGAAACAAGCGGACTTAGCAATAAAGCCTTACTTATGATAGAATTATAACTTGAAACCGTTAAAACGTTTTATTATTTATAGAAAAGTGAACCAAAGAGTTTGGGTAGCAAAACAAGTAAAATTTTCTGCATGGAAACAGGTGAGCTTCCATGCAGAAAGTTAAATTAGCGACTAACGTACCAGAGTCATCGTTTTTGTCTTGGAGAAATTGCCAAAAACCAGCTTGTAAACATAAATGCCGCT
>JAJDAE010000303.1 GCA_029262035.1 Candidatus Zhuqueibacterota bacterium | reverse complement strand
AGTTGGTGCATTAGGTGGAAAATCAGTAGGATCAGCATTCGGATCGATTAGCTTAAATCTGATAGCGTCAGAAGCGGTTATGCAGCCACCTTTGGCTTTTAAAACTACTTTGCCGGTTGAACCAGCATTAAACTTGTAAACCCCCAACACATTCCATCTGCCATAATTTACAGATTGATTAACGGTTTTAGTGACGGTTCCATCGGAAGATGTAATAACCAGTTCAACATCGGAACAGGCCGTTCCAAACCCATCTGCTGAAGTATTGGGGTGCCATTCGGAAACTTCATACGAGCCGGAAACATTGATGGCAGCTCTATAAGTGGCCTCACCTGAGACATCTGTAACCGAATAAATATTTTCCTCATTGTCCCAAAAAATACCCAGCCCATAACCGGTATTGCTTTGTTCCGCTTTTTCAGGCCACCTCACTTTTGTCCAAGTTCCGCCATAACTGGCTGGAGATTGACCAAGTGTTGTCATATTTACCGCAATGTTATCTATAATAATCGGTGTAACCAGTGTTGTGGATTTGGTAAATAACATGATGCCATCAAAAGCATCAAAGTTAACGCTGGAAAATTGCGTGCCATTATTGAAGCTTTTATTTTGTGCTCCTAAAAAGCGCCAGTAGGTGCGGCCATCAAGTTCGCCACTGCTCACAGTTCTGCCGCCTCCAGACACATTCGAAATAATCGCACCAAATTCAAAATATCTGGCCCAAACATCAGGCTGGATTTCTATAGGTTCTCCCGCTGAACCGGACAGCGGCTGGCCAAGATTAGCTTCATATTCATCGTGTAAAAACGTAAAACGATGTGCAGACGTGCCTTCATCGTGGCCAAAGTAAGCCCCTCCAATTTGAGACGAGGCAAAATCGACGCGCCATTTTGAACCGAAATCAGGGCCCTTTTCATAGCCAAAGCCTTCAGCAAAATTAATCACCGGATCCACAGATCTATCGCGATTTTTGAACAATTCAGTGAGTGCACTTTTACTATCAAATTTCGACCAAAATTCAAATCCAAAGCCATTCAAATAAGATTTACCAGACTCATGGGCGACAATTGGCCCATCGTTAATCGCACGGGTATTAGCTATTAACTCAGCATTACCTTTTTCCCATTGAGAGTTCACATAATCCTTACCATCGGCTCTACCATCATTATTTATATCTGCTTTATCTGCAAGGTGCCAAACAGCGTTTGCCCAATAATCATAAAGTGTTCCGTCGAAGTAATTCCAATCGATATGTTCTTGCAAGTAGCGTGGTAAAAACTCATTAAATTTTTGTGACCCATACGTATGATTAATACTTGGACAATCCGGCGTGATGTTCAACAAACCAAAGTCTTCATGATAGGAATCCAGCTTACCGTCCTTACAGTCCGAACATTTGATGTACCAATCGTCCGGCCAATGACTTTTCTTAGCGGCAATAATATCATTGGTTGCCAGTAAAATAACATCCGGATTTTTTTCCTTAATTTTTCTTGCCTCATCGTCATACTTATAGCGAATAACTACCAGATCATGATTCTTCCAGATTTCCGCAGCTTGCCCCGGATGGTAAAAATAGATTTGTCCGATCCTTGGGTAAGGAGGGTTATAATTTTGTGAAAATGCATTCTGAACAATCATCCCAATGAAAACCATACTCAACAATATTTTAATTTTACTCACAATTTCCGCTCCATCCTTTTAGTTCTTTAAAAATCTCGTTAATTAGTCACAAGTTCGGGCTGCTTAACTGAGGTTGCCTGAGGTAAAAGTTTGAGGCAAATCGACGACAACCTTTGTGCCTGTGCATCCCATGAGTGGTTATTTGCAATAAATTGCCGGGCCGCTTTGCCCATATTTACACGTTTCGAGTCCTCAAAAATCAAACTGTTTATTTTTGTGATCATCTCGTCAATATTGCCTGGTTCGCACAATAAACCGGTTTTACCATCTTGTATCAAATCAAGAATCTGACCTATGCCTGAAGTTATAACAGCCTTACCGCAGGCCATATATTCAAAAATCTTCAAAGGGGAATAATAGAAAAAGTCAAGATTTGAATATGGCGCCAAAACAATATCCATTACGGCAATATGCTCCGGTATTTTTTGGTAAGGTACAAGGCCCGTGAAAATAACGTTCTCACTAATGCCCTCTGAGTCTATAAATTCCTGTAACTCTTTTACCATTGGCCCGCCAGAACCAACCATCAAAAACTTAACGTAATCATTTACCTGGATAACGTTTTTCATTAAAGCCTTCAAGCTTTCAATGCCATGCCAGTAATGAAATGTCCCGACAAACCCGATGATTAAAGCATTATCCAATTTGTACTTTTGAAGCACTTCAGTAGAATCAACAGCGGGATGAAATTGGTTGATATTTACGCCGTTGTAAATAATCTCAATCTGAGAAGCAGCGATACCCTTTTCTACATAAAAATCCTTAATTTCGTGGCTAACGGTAAAAACCTTATCTGCATATTTCAGATTAATCGTTTCAAAAAAATCCAAAATAAGGTTACTGGTTTTATAATTCGGCTGAAAAGTTTTAAATTCGTAAACAACCGGATTGTCCAACTCCACAACAAATGGTATTTTATGGATTTTGGAAAGAAGCAGTGCTGATATTTTATACACATCCATGCGCATAATAATCAGATCCGGTTTCTCACTTTTTATAATCCTGTTTTCTTTAATGAAGTATTTGATATTGGCGAGAACCTGATTGAGTTCATGTAAATATTTACTGAGTTTTTCTTTTAAGAAATTTCTCGCGACAACTGTATTTGACCCACCATTATCCGGTTGACGGTTCAGCCAGTAAATCTTAACCTCGTGGCCCAACTTCTCAAGTGGCGTTAACAATTCCAGGGCTTTCACTTTTGCACCAAGGGAGATGCCATCAATATCATACAGATAGCTGAAATACAAAATTTTCATCTAATTCCGTGGCTCTATTAAAAGTGAGTCGTAAGTATTTTCAAATTTCTCAAACTGCATTTCAAAAGAGAAGGCTTCCTCAATCCGCGCTCGCGCCATCCGGCCAACCGTCTCGCCCTGGTCTTCACGCTCCAAGAGATTTAAAATCGCTTTGCTCAAAGCTTCCGGGGACTTGGGTGGTACCAGAAGACCGCTTTTTTCGTGCACAATAACTTCCGGAGTTCCATCAACTGCTGAAGCCACAACCGGTCTGCTGCTTGCCATTGCTTCGAGTACAACATTAGGCAACCCTTCAAATAATGAAGGCAGTACAAATATATCAAAAGTATAAAGCAGTTCTTTCACATCTTGCCGAAAACCCAAAAACTGAAAATTCTCATTTAGCCCCAATTCCTTGACCTGACTCTCTAACTCAGTACGGTGCGTACCATCTCCAGCAAAAACAAACATGACTTCTGGAAATTTTTTGATAATTTCCGGCGCCGCTTGAATCAGGTATTTATGGCCTTTTTGTTCTTCCAGACGGGCAACAGTACCAATAATTATTTTCTCTTTCGAAACACCTAATTCTTCTTTTTTCCCCAGATTGATAAAACCATTTGTGCTCTTAAATAAATTCAGATCAATACCATAATGAATGATATCAATTTTATCTGGAGTGATGCTTCTTTCCTCCATTAAAAA
>JAJDAE010000302.1 GCA_029262035.1 Candidatus Zhuqueibacterota bacterium | reverse complement strand
GTGCCATGTGGCTTCAAGCCCGTGCTTAAACTGAAGGTTCTAATGAGCAAATAGGTCGCGAACAAAAGAATCCAGCTTGTCGTAATTAATCGCACAACTATAATTTATTCGCGATTCGATCGCATATTTATGCAAAAAACCATGGAGTTTACAATGAAACGATTTTTAATGGTGCTAATCCCATTTCTGCTCTTATCCTGCGCTAAAATCGAAACAACCCAAACTACAATTATCGGGCACATAAAGGGAGCAGACGGCAACGTTCCATTTGCGGCTGATGTTCACCTGGGCCAATTAAGCAGCGCCGTTAATGAACCCCTTCAATCTCAAAAAATTGGAGAAGACGGTACGTTTAAAATGAAAATCAGTGCAGGCGGAATGTATAAATTGTGGATCACGGCCGTAAATCACCAACTGCTCGAAATTCCTTTAATGCTGTCTTCGAACGAAACCCCAATTCAAATCAATGCAGAATTAGCCCCATATGGCTACAAAAATTCTTTTGATGAAGTTAAAGTAATTGGTGACTGGAACGAATTTAGTTCTCGCAATGCCAACCTCATGTCAAAACAAAAGGATGGCACATTTGTTTTTGAAACCGAAGTACAGGCTGATACAGTTGCTTATCAGTTGTCTGGTCTGCTTGCAGGGCGTCATACTGTCAACGGCACCATGTCCGATCACTACGTTTACGATGGGGGTGGAGATTATAAATCAGTAATCAATGTGATTGATGGCAAGGCTAAGATTGTCTTTGATCCTGAAAAGCTTTTCCGTGCGGAGAATGCCAATTTGCCCTTAGTCACATTTGACGGCTCGCATGACAGTCAAAAATATTTTTTTGAAATGGATGCGTTGTTTGAACAAGAAAAAAAAGCATTCCGGACATATATGAAAGAAAATGGCTATCCGAAAGAGGCGAACTATGATCTTTCCTCTTTGCATGATCGCGTTAAATCGTTGATTGAGCAAAACGACAACCCTGCTTTGCTGCAATTTGCTGGTTCCAAACTCCTTGCCCTCCTTTTTTATAATGCGCCTCTGGACAAGGCGCTTTGCAAGCAGCTAATCCTGAACCACCTTCAGGCAGAATCATCTATGTGGGGCATAAACAGTTACATTTGCGAATTTGTGCCGCAGTTTGTGTCAGAAGAAAAAGCAACGGCTATATGGCATCAGTTGGAGGAGAAGAACCCCGATCGCGCGGTTCGGGGATACGCCAAAGCTCTCTTGGTTGACCAAGCATACAAAGAAAATGACGAGCAGTTTGACGTAGTGTATAACGAACTGAAAGAAGAATATGGCGATCTCGCTGATGCCAAATACTTTCTCGATATTCTCGACCGAAAAAACCCAACTTTCCCCGGTAAACCGGCACCTCCTTTCAAGGTGATGGCGCTGGGAAGCAATCAAGAGATTTCAGATGACACTCTTTTGGGAAAATACTATTTGGTCGACTTTTGGGCGGTATGGTGTCCGCCATGCCGGATGGAAATGCCAAATCTGCATCGAGTTTACGAAAAATATAAGGACAAGAATTTTACGATACTCAGCCTGTCGTTGGATCAGAAACCAGAAGACATAGCCAAATATCGCGACGAGAACTGGAAAATGCCATGGAATCATGCCTTTTTAGGTCGCACCAGCTGGGGAACAGGTATGACGAAAGATTTCAATGTGCGAGGTATCCCGACATCTTTATTGATATCACCTGAAGGCGTTATTTTAGCCACGACGACATCGCTTACCGGCGAAGAATTGGACAGAACGCTGGCCAGGTATTTGGATAAGGCAAGTTAGGGTGGCTACGAAGCCACCTCACTCGCACCCAAAAGATGAACGTGTAACCATTCTAGAGGGAAAAATGTCTGTTGCGTTTGGGATGGACGGAACGCGGGAAAACGCGAAACAATTTGGACCCGGTGACTATTATGTAAATTCACGGGGCGCGATTCACACTGTTTGGGCAGACACGCTCTCAATAATCCAGATCGCCGGGCTTGGACCCTGGGAAGCAAAATTTGTCGAAAACCCGCGCCAATGAAATAAAAAGAATTAATGATGATTACCTTCATTGACGAGCACCGATAAATCGGGCCAATCGCATTGCTGATTTAACCTAACACCCTGCGTGGCAAGTAGCCTCACGATTATTATCGTCCTAAAATATCATCTGAATGGAAAATCAACAATCACAAAAACAAGTTTCTACAAATGGATAAAATACTGGCAATAACCACCTAAAGTCTTAAATTAAAAATATCAGATAACTCAGCAATCTGGCCTTGGTTAGAACCCACAACATTCGTTCAGGAGAAAATATGTCAGCCAACCTATTGATTTTGCCCGTAATTTTACTCACCAGCTCTTTCCTGGCTGCGCAGCCTTATTCGTGCGGCCCCTTTTTATTGCAGCCGGGTTCAACCCAAATGACCGTGGTAATCGATCATGAACACCCCGTTGCCGCCACACTAACCTATCGTCCTGGGGGCAGCAGAGAAAGAGAACAGAAGCTCCGCCACGCCGAGCCGCAGCGCCACCACATCTTCAATCTCGAGGGCTTGAAGCCGGACACGGAATATAGCTACCGGGTCAAAAGCGGACGAGATTTCGACAGCGGCAAACTCCTTTTTCACACCTTGCCGGAAGCGCCGACGCAATACCGCCTGATTGCCTTGGGCGACGTGCGCTCACGGCCTCATATTTGGAAACGAGTGTCGGAACGTATTTTCTCGATGGAAAAGGATGCCCTTTTCATTATTGGCACCGGCGATTATCCTGCCGATGGTAGGAAGTACCACCAATGGATCGAACAATTTTTCAACCCCGGTCGCAACCTGCTGGGGCGCCTGCCGATCTGGCCGGCAATTGGCAACCACGAACGTACCCGGCGGAACGGTGATCAACAAAAGGAAGAGGAATCCCATTTTTTCAGCCTTTTTGAACTTCCCGGCAACGAGCGCTGGTACCGGGTCGACTATGGTTTCACCACCTTGCTGATCATCGACAGCAATTCGTCGATGGAGCCCGGCTTGGAACAATACGAATGGCTGCGCGCACAACTGCGCTCGGAACGTAAACGTTTCACTTTGGTGGCGTTTCACCACGCTCCCCTCACTTCGGGACCTCATGGCCGCTTAAATCCGGACGGAACCCCACGCGAATGGCCCATCGACCAGGGTCAGCGCTTTCTGGTGCCGCTCTTTGAAATGTACGGTGTGGATCTGGTGCTCACCGGTCATGATCACATTTATGAACGATCGAAAAAGAACGGCGTCTATTATGTTGTAACAGGCGGTGGCGGCGCTCCACTATACAAATTGAATAGCGTTGAAAACCCCTACCAGCAGGTTGCTGTGTCTGTCAATCATTATGTCGCCTTGGACTTCGATAATACCGCTATCACTCTGACGGCCATCGATGTCGACGGGAATATTATTGACTGGTTTAAGATGCCTATGGGGCGTAAATAGTGGAAGAAAGACACTGTTTTGCCATTAAATAACTAAAGCCGGCTCTCCATTTTGACATATCAATATCGTGACAAAGAGGTCGCTCTCACGATTGAAAATGTGTTGGACTTCCCCTTGCAACTCAATCTTTCACTGCCCACTAAGAACCAGGGTAACGAGAGCCTACTTACTATGCAACCGGGTGCTTTGCGAAAAGATCACTTTTTCTGGTGACGATGCTGATTACCGATAGATAATCCAAATAGAGCATAAACTCACATTGCTCAAATATGGCTGTGGTGAGATCATGGACGATCCAAGCAGGTTTAAACACATTTCATTCACAAAATAACTGTAGTCATGCGCATAACCAATTACTCAAACCAACAAGGCTCTACTTCTCATTGCGTTCGAGTAATTTTGCTTGCAAGTTTTAAGTAATATTAACATATTCTCCATCACTTCATTTGCGTTGCTAAGCGTAAAACATACTTTGTTGGACGCTCTGCCAAACACATGGCCATCATGCCACCCGGTCTTGATTCATTTCAAAGCCGTATTTCATATAAATCTGGAACAATTGACTCGGAGGGAAATTGCATGCGAAAACTCAATGTTTGTGTTATAGATATGGTGGCGAAAGGGCCGACCAAAAAACTGTATGCCAAAGTCATGAACGCGAATCTGGCCGCTATTATGGCGCAAGTCGTGGCAACATGGTGTGAACAAAAAGGTCACAAAGTCACATTCATAACCTATATGGGTGAGCCGCTTGAAGATTTTCTAAAGGAGATACCCGCTCAGGTAGATGTGGCATTTATTGGCGCATTTACCCAGGCGGCATACATTTCTTATGCATTGAGTAATCTTTTCCGCGAAAGAGGAGCAGTCACTGTACTCGGTGGACCGCATGCCCGCTGCTACCCACAGGACGCCCGCAAGTATTTTGATTACGTGCTGGGTTTCACCACAAAGGAAATTATAGATGATGTGTTGAACGACTGTTCCCAGCATCGTCCGCTAGGACTCCATTTATCCGCTTCGCAGCAGCCGGGCGAACTGCCGGGTGTGAAAGAACGCTGGAAATATGTTGAAATGACACTGGCTAAAGCGCCACTCTTCAAACTCGTACCGATGATTGGCAGTCTCGGTTGTCCCTACACTTGCAGCTTTTGTATCGACGCCTCAGTTGCTCACCAGACATTGGATTTGGATGTCATTAAAGAAGATTTGCGGTTTCTGAGGACCATTTATAAACGTCCCCGTGTGGGATGGCATGATCCTAATTTCGGGATCAAATTCGATGACTATATGAATGCTATCGAGGAGGCCATACCACCTAACAGCATCGACTTCGCTGCTGAAAGTAGTCTATCCGTCTTGTCTGAACCACACCTCAAACGTTTGAAAAAAAATGGATTCAAGGCTGTTCTACCGGGCATTGAATCATGGTTTGACATGGGTAATAAATCAAAAACCGGTTCCACCAACGGGCTTGAAAAAGTTCGTAAGGTAGCTGACCACATAAACTTGATTCAGGAGTACATTCCATACATCCAGGCAAATCTCGTGTTTGGTCTGGACGTGGACCGGGGACCGGAACCTTTTGACTTGACCCGGCGATTTCTTGAGCTGGCTCCGGGTGTATTTCCGGCTTATTCTCTCCTGACTTCTTTTGGACAAGCAGCACCTCTCAACCTTGAATATCAACGTGAGGACAGAGTTCTGCCGTTTCCGTTTCACTTTATGAATAATAATCACATGATGAACATTAAACCGAAAAATTACGACTGGCCGGAATTTTTCGATAATTTGCTCAGCTTAACACGTTTCTCTTTTTCTTGGCCTACTATTGGCAGACGTTTCAAAGCAACTAAAACTCCGATTCCGAAATGGTTGAATGTTGTCCGCGCAATTTCCTCGGAAGGCTTTGGACGCATCCAGTACCATACGGAACTACGGCGTATGCTTGACGAGGAGCCGGAAGTTCGCAACTATTGGGATGGCAAAACAACTGAAGTGCCGCGTTTTTATACCGACTGGATAAAACGTGATCTTGGGCCATTTTGGGATTGGCTTCCGGAAGGTGCGCTCAAGCATGATGCGAATGAATATCTGCAATCCGTTCAGGGCACACAAAGTGTCGAGGTTTCCTGACAGCTAACCCATGTGAAATACCTTGTGCATTTTAGAGAAGATCCGGCATATAAATAAATTTTGACTTAGTTGGTAGAACAGCTTAAATAACGCCGGTTCGATGTAAGCAAAATCATATTTCCCAATAAGAGATGTCATTGCGAATTCCGGCGTTTTCCAGCGGAATGAAGCAATCTCGCCCTTAAAACGGGACTGCTTCAGCTAAAAACGCTTCGCAGTGACAGGGTTATTTAATTTTTTGCATAGCAATTCTTATATCGAACTCAGCTTAAATAATACTATGCTCTGCATAAAAGCAGGACTATGTTAAAAGTATCCCGGATTCATCAATTTCTCAACCAGCAGGGCTTTCTTGTCCTTGATGGTGGTTTAGCCACTGAGTTGGAAACA
>JAJDAE010000301.1 GCA_029262035.1 Candidatus Zhuqueibacterota bacterium | reverse complement strand
TCAGATTGAGAGTGAGTAACATTCTTTCTGAATCCAGCAAGCTGACAAAATCCAGGTTGCCGGTTTTGTAACTGGAAATGGCAGACTGCAAACTACTTTCGGCCTGAGTCAACAAGCCTTGTTCGTAAAGTGCCAGACTTTTTTTGGCAATATCAATCTGATAAAACAGATCATGTATCTCAGACTTCACCATATTTTCCTGGTTTTCGAAAGCAAAACGATTGGCTGCAAGCGTACTGTTTGCCGCCTGAACCGCCGCCTTGCGCTTGCCCAACCAGAGCGGCAAATTCAAGCCAACCATTACAGACCAGGCGTTTTTCCCAGCCTCAGGTGCATTGCTTTCACCCCTGGAAACATGGATATAATTTAATTTAAAATTGAAGTCCGGCAGATAGTCTTTCTTCACCAATTTTCGCATAGTTTCACTTTTTCCCACTTTCGCTTTAATCGCTGCAAGTTCCTGCTTTTGATTCAAAGCACGTTGCAGTAAGGCGTCCTCATCTAAAGAATTTGTCACCAAATCAATTTCTGAGACCAATCCAAGTGGTTGACTTTGCGAGCGGCTCAGTAGCGCATTTAATTTTGAAACAGCGCTCTGCCGTAATTTGTCAAAACCAAACTTGCGGTTTAAGGTTGTGCTCATTTCAACTTGCGATTTGAGCACGTTGGTTTGAATACCCTGCCCCGTTGCATATTTTTGCTCAGCGACCTTGGTGAAATTTTTAAGCAGAACGAGATAATCATCCAAAATTCTTGTTGAATTGTCGATCCAGTAAAGGTCATAGTAAACGTTCTCAACTTTGAAAACAACGTCCCGTCTTACGGCCAGGTAGTTTTGTTGAGATACGAATGCATCCTGTTTGGCCGCCTCACTTTTTAAGCCAAGCTTACCCGGAAATGGAATTTTCTGAGAGATTGAAAAAACATTTTCCTGTGGTCCTACCCGGGTTTCAACATTTTCACCAAAACGTGTGTAGCCCAACACCGGATCAGGTAAAGCAGAAACTTGCGGTGCTTTATTTATTGCGGCCTGCCAGTGTCTTTCAGCAGATTTTATTTGAGGGTTATTTTTTAACGCCTCAGCTATTAAACTTTCTAAACTCTGAGGTTTATTAATTTGCTGCGCGGATACCATACCCGTGAAAAGCACAACAAAACAAATACTCAGAATCCTGTGTAAATGTAACTTCTTCATCACACACCATTCTTTTGAATACAAAAAAATTCACTTCAATTTGAATAGAATTCTGTTAAAACAGAATAACGAAAGAAAGAGAGAGATTTAAATCAGGTAGGAGGAAATGAGGGTATAGATTTTTATTTCGGGTTTGGGTTTCTTTTGAAACAAAAATTCGAATTTTGAAAGATGGAAAGAATCGGCATCCTGGTTAAAACTAAAATTGCCGGTCTCTATACTATAGTTTTTCTCTACAGTTTCTGAAATTTCATTTGGGGCAATTACATAAACACCGGGTAATGCGGACTGATCACTTTTAGAATATTCACAGCAACATTTTGCAGATATATTTTGTCCGGGGACAGACTCTGAGGTTTTTGCCACACAGCAAGCCATTGTTTTACTAGCGCTCACTTTGGTCATCGGGCATCCCGCAATGTTACTGAAAGGAATATGTAACCCTATTACAGGAAGAAGCAGAAATAAAATAATAACTTTTTTTGTGGTAGACAAATACGTGTTCATAAATTACCATACATTCTTTGCCAATTATAGTTTCAAAATAAATCAAAGTCAAGATAAAAATATAAAATGGGCGGAGTGAAAAATGTAGCAACTTCCGGGTGGAAAGTCATCAAAAAAATCTATATAATTGGTACGGTCAAAATCGACTACAATGGTTCTTTTTTTCATACCAATTTAGCCTTACTTTATTTTCAACAACTAAAATTTCTTACTTATATTGTTAAAGGAAAAAATGACACAAGAAGATAAAAAGAAAGCCTATTTAGCTTATGCATCTGTATGTTTTTTCTGGGGAACAACATACCTGGCCATTCGGATAGGCGTTGAACATCTCCCTCCTGCTATATTCGCCGGCGTTCGTTTTTTTATTGCCGGAATACTCTTTATCATATTCCTGAAATGGCGGGGCTACGCACTGCCTGCAAAAGCTGAACTGATTCCACTGGCAATTATTGGCATCAGTTTATTATCTATAGCAAACGGCTCCGTTGTGTGGGCGGAACAATATGTAACCAGCAGCGTTGCAGCTTTAATTGTAACAACTCTGCCTTTTTTTGTAGTGGGCTTTGAGATGGTGCAATCGAACAGCGAAAAAATTACCTTCAAAAAAATTGTGGGGATTTTAATTGGATTTGCAGGAGTTATTGTTTTGCTGCTACCGGATTTAAGAAACGGGCTGGACGCTTCCTATATGAAAGGTGTACTGGCGGTTTTAGTTGCACCGATATCTTGGGCCGCCGGTTCGGTCTATTCCAAAAAAGTTAAATTGAAAACCAAGCCGTTAATGGCGGCAGCAGTTCAAATGATTATCGCCGGGTTTATCCTGATGGTTGTCGGCGCAATTTTTGGTGAAATAAGCCAGGTACATTTCAACACTGAAGGCGTTGCCGCCTTAGTTTATCTGGTATTCTTTGGCTCGATTGTCGGTTATGGCTCTTTCATTTATGCCTTGGATAAACTTCCGACCGCACTGGTTTCCACCTACGCTTACATCAATCCGATTGTGGCAGTATTTTTAGGGTGGCTTATTTTAAATGAACGGCTGGATGCATGGACAATTCTGGCCACAGTTATTATTTTGTCCGGAGTCGCGTTGGTAAAGAAGACAAGTTCAGGAAAATAGTTTTTTAATTCTTTTTAGAAGGAAAGGAAGCATTATGATAAAAAAGTCGCAACAGGAAAAGGCGAAAAAACTTCTGTCATTACATACCGATTCCCAACTTTTAATACTACCTAATATTTGGAACCCCATAGGCGCCCGGATTTTACAGACCCAGGGGGTTTCGGCAGTGGCCACTGCAAGTGCAGCAATTTCAGCTTCTCTCGGCTACGAAGACGGCGAACAAATCAAACGCTCAACGCTTATCGATATCATTACACGCATTGCCAGCAGCGTGGATCTTCCGGTTACTGCCGATATTGAGTCCGGTTATGGTGATTCCATTTCAGAACTCAAGGAAACGATTCTGCAAGTGATTGGCTCAGGAGTTGTGGGTATAAATATTGAAGACAGCTTTGAAGAAGAAGGCAAACTCCGTCCAATCCATGAGCAGTCCGAGCGAATCGCCGCAGTCAGGGAAGTTGCAAGTAGCCGTGACCTGCATCTTGTCATCAACGCGAGAGTTGATTGTTTCCTCTCGGACAGCTTTGAAAAAAATGCTGATAAGATTGAAGAGTCAGTGCTTCGGGCTAAGGCTTTTGCTGAAGCAGGCGCTGATTGCATCTACCCTATCGGCCCGGGTGATAAAGAAACCGTGACCACATTGAGAAACCGGATTGACTCCCCGATAAACATATTGGCGTATCCTGTTGCAGCGCCACTAACAGAATTACAGGAAATGGGTGTAAATCGGGTGACTTTTGGACCATTTATTTTCCGGTCTTGTTTGAAAAAACTCATGGATATTACAGACGAACTGCACAATCTGGGCTCGTATGATTGCTTTGGCAATGATATGCTGTCTCGTGATGAAACCAAAAAAATATTGAACCATAAACCTGAGTTATAAGCCGGGACTGCTCATTCGCAAAATTTGGAATGTTGAACAACTGGCTTTTCCTTGCAAATCTATAAAAAGATTGCAGCTTTTCAGACTCAAATCAAACAAAATCCTGCTCATAGACCAAACTGGCTCAAATGATGATCCAGATGTTTATAGCTAACCCAGCCTTTTTCATCCAAAGTCATCTTTCCAAATAAAGGATGCCTAATTTCCAAAACTCTTTCTATATCGGCATTGACAAATTCTTCCATTACTTTGAGCAGGCGCTGCTTCTCCGTTTCAAAGTCACAGGTAAAATTTTGCTCAAATTGTGGATGAGTTTTTGAACTTTTAGGATAGGGTTTATCACCGACAACCATTTTACGAATCACCCCTTTAAATAGCTTAACGGCAAATGGAGTATTTTCCAATGGCTTTCCAGTTGAAACTTCCTGAATTTCGGCGCAATGTGCCAGCATTTGGGCAGGATTCATTTTACCCCATTGGGCTTTTGTATTTGGAGTCAGTTTCTCAATTCGCTCCAAACACTTGCGATAAATTTCAGGTGAGTAGAGGCTAGGTTTTATTTTTTCCAATGCTAACTCCTTTAATATCAAAATTACGAGTTTCTAAAAATTGACTTAGAAAGGTCTCTGGATTATAGGTTACTCTAATTATTCTTTCGCAATCTTAGCTCTGAGCCGCTAGCGCTTCTGAGAACCAAATCTTCCCCAGTCAAATTAGTTTTAAAAACATTATTTAGCAGCAAATCCAAATACATATCTTCAAATTCGATGGTTTCACACGGGAACCCGCTCGACCCCAACCTTTTGAAGCTAATTTCGTCACCGGTGAATGAAAACAAACCGCTA